>NZ_CP048423.1 GCF_010450875.1 Sphingomonas insulae | reverse complement strand
GCGCGACCCCGGTGACACTCGGCCGGACCAACGGCGGTCAGGTCGTCGTGACGTCGGGGCTCACCGGTTCCGAGCGGATCGCATCCACCAACAGCTTCACGCTCAAGGCCGAACTCGGCAAAGGCGCGGCCGAGGACGAGGACTGAGCCATGATTGGTCGCATCGTCACTCTCTCCGTCGAGAAGCGCTGGCTGGTCCTGCTCCTCACGATCGCCGCGGCGTTGCTCGGGATCGGCGCGCTGCGCCAGCTCCCGATCGACGCCGTTCCCGACATCACCAACAACCAGGTGCAGATCAACGTCGTCGCACCTGCCCTCTCGCCTGACCAGATCGAGAAGCAGGTCGCCTTCACCGTCGAGACGGCGCTCGCCGGCATCCCGGGCCTAGAATATACCCGTTCGCTCAGTCGGAACGGCTTCGCGCAGATCACCGCCGTCTTCACCGAAAAGACCGACATCTACTTTGCGCGGGCGCAGGTCGCGGAGCGACTGCGCACCGCCGAGGAAGACCTCCCGCAAGGCGTGAACCCGGAGATGGGACCGATCGCGACCGGGCTCGGCGACATCTTCATGTGGACGGTCGAATATCGTGAACTCGATCAGGTCCACCATCGCAACGGCGAACCTGGGCTGCAACGCGACGGCAGTTACATCACGCCCGAAGGCGATCACCTCGTCAGCGATGCCGACAAGGCGACCTATCTGCGCACGGTGCAGGACTGGATCGTCACGCCACAGCTCAAGAGTGCGGCGGGGCTCGCCGGCGTCGACTCCCTCGGCGGCTACACCAAGGAATATCTCGTCGTCCCCGACGTGCAGCGGATGGCCGCGATGCGCCTCACGCTGCAGGATCTCTCGACCGCGCTCGACCGCAACAATACCAGCGCCGGCGCGGGCGTTGTCGACCGCAACGGTGAAGGGCTTGCCGTTCGCTCGGACGGCCGCGTGCGCAATGCCGATGAGCTTGCCCGAACCGTCGTTGCCACCCGCGAGGGCGTGCCGATCCTGCTCAATCAGATCGCGACCGTCCGCACCGGCCAGGCACTGCGCATGGGTTCGGCATCCGAGAACGGCCATGAGGTCGTGGTCGGGACCGCGGTCATGCGGATCGGCGAGAACAGCCGAACGGTGTCGACGGGCGTCGCCGAGCGGCTGACGCAGATCGGCCGGTCGCTGCCGGTCGACGTGGTGGTGAAGCCGGTCATGAACCGGACCGAGCTGGTGAACTCCACCATTTCCACGGTTGCCCGTAACCTCGCCGAAGGCGCGGTGCTGGTCATCGTCGTCCTGTTCGCGCTGCTCGGCAATTTTCGGGCGGCGCTGATCGCCGCGTTCGTCATCCCCATCACGATGCTGCTCACCAGCATCGGCATGCTGGAGGCCGGCGTGTCGGCGAACCTGATGAGCCTCGGCGCGCTCGACTTCGGCCTGATCGTCGACGGCGCCGTCATCATCGTCGAGAACGCGCTGCGCCGCCTTGCCGAGGCGCAGCATGACCGTGAGGGCGAGCTGACGATGCAACAGCGGCTTGGATTGGTCGCCGCGTCCGCCCGCGAGATGATCCGCCCGTCGGTCTACGGGCAGGCGATCATCATCCTCGTCTATGCGCCGCTCCTCACCTTCACCGGCGTCGAGGGCAAGATGTTCGAGCCGATGGCGCTCACCGTCATCATCGCGCTCGTCTTCGCCTTCATCCTGTCGCTGACCTTCGTGCCCGCAGCCATCGCCATCTGGCTCAGCAAGCGGGTCGAGGAGAAGGAAAGCCGGGTCGTAGCGTTCCTGCGGCAACGCTACGAACCGGGGCTCGATGCGGCGATGCGGCGGCCAAGCCTGACGATCGGCGTCGCGGTCGGCGCGCTGGCGCTTGCCGGCGTCGCCTTCACTACCCTGGGTCAGGAGTTCCTGCCCCAGCTCGATGAAGGCAACGTCCTCGTGCAGGCGGTCCGCATCCCCGGCACGTCGGTCGACCAGAGCCAGGCGATGCAATTCCAGGTCGAAAAGGCGCTCGCCAAGGCGCCGGAGGTTCGGTTCGCTTTCTCGCGCACCGGCACGTCCGAGATCGCCTCCGATCCGATGCCGGCGAATGCGACCGACACGTTCGTCATCCTGAAGCCCAAGAAGGAATGGCCGGACCCCGGCCTGTCCAAGGAGGCGCTGGTCGAGCGGCTCGAAAAGCGGCTCTCCGCGCTCCCGGGCAATGCCTATGAGATCACCCAGCCCATCCAGATGCGTTTCAACGAGCTGATCGCGGGCGTGCGCGGCGACATCGCGATCAAGGTTTTCGGCGACGACTTCGGCGAGATGAACGCGACCGCCGATCGCATCGCCGGCATCCTGCGCCGGACACAAGGCGCAGCAGACGTGCGGGTCGAGCAGACCGAGGGGCTGCCGATGCTCGATATCCGCCCCAACCGCACCGCCATGTCGCGGGTCGGGGTGACGGCCGGCGACGTGCAGGACACGGTCGCCGCGGCGATCGGAGGACGACAGGCGGGCGTCATCTTCGAGGGGGATCGACGCTTCCCCGTCGTGATCCGGATGGCCGAAAGCTCACGGTCCGACCTGACCGCGGTCGCCCAGGTGCCCGTGCCGACCGCCAGCGGCGGTTTCGTGCCGCTGTCGACGGTTGCGGATATCGCCGTGGTCGACGGCCCCAACCAGATCAGCCGCGAGAACGGGAAGCGGCGTGTCGTGGTGCAGGCGAACGTCCGCGACCGTGACGTGGCGGGCGTCGTCGCCGACGCGCGCGCTGCGATCGACGCCAAGGTGAAACTGCCTGCCGGCACCTATCTCGAATGGGGCGGACAGTTCGAGAATCTGGCATCCGCGCGCGATCGGCTCGCGATTGTCGTGCCGATCTGTTTCGCGGTCATCATGCTGCTGCTCTACGGGGCGCTCGGTTCGGTGCGCGACGCGCTGATCGTGTTCACCGGCGTGCCGCTGGCGTTGGTGGGCGGCGTGCTGGCGCTGGTGCTGCGTGGGATGCCGTTCTCCATTTCCGCGGCCGTAGGCTTCATCGCGCTGTCGGGTATCGCCGTCCTCAACGGGCTGGTCATGGTGTCTTCCATCCACGACCTGATGCGTGCCGGCGTGGATCGGGCCGTGGCGGCGCACCAGGGTGCGCTTGCACGGCTTCGTCCGGTGGCGATGACCGCGCTCGTCGCTTCGCTCGGCTTCGTGCCGATGGCGCTGGGACATGGTGCCGGTGCCGAGGTGCAGAAGCCGCTCGCCACCGTCGTCATCGGTGGCCTGATCTCGGCGACGCTGCTGACCTTGTTCGTGCTGCCGACGCTCTACGCGCGCTTCGGCGCGCGCACGCTGCCGGCTCCGTCGAGCGACCATTTCGAACTGCCTCCCCTCCCCGCTCAGGCACATTGAAAGACCAGACGATGCACGACCACGCAGCGGGCGGACACGCCCACGATCATACCGCCGGGGCCAACGCCAGGATGCTGGGGTGGGCGCTGGCGCTGACCACCGCCTATCTCGTCGCCGAAGTCGTCGGCGCGTTCGTCTTCAACAGCCTCGCCCTGCTGTCCGACGCGGCGCACATGCTGACCGACGTCGCCGCGCTAGTGATTGCGCTGATGGCGATCCGGTTCGGCCAGAAGCCGGCCGACGACAAGCGGACGTTCGGTTACAAGAGATTCGAGATCCTCGCCGCGGCCTTTAATGCGCTGCTGCTGTTCGCGGTCGCGATCTACGTGCTGGTGGAGGCCATCCAGCGCTTCCGTCAGCCCGAAGCCGTCCAGTCGACCGGCATGATGATCGTCGCCGCGATCGGGCTCGTGGTGAACCTCGTATCCATGAAGCTGCTGACGTCGGGCAAGGACGCCAGCATGAACGTCAAGGGCGCCTACCTAGAGGTATGGGCGGACATGATCGGCTCGATCGGCGTGATCGCGGGCGCGGTTGCGATCCGCTTCACGGGGTGGACGTGGGTCGATCCGATCGTCGCAGTGGGCATCGGGTTATGGGTACTGCCACGAACCTGGGTGCTGCTCCGTGATACCACCAACGTGCTGCTGGAAGGCGTCCCCGGAGGGATCAAGCTGCCCGAGCTGCGCGCGGGGATCGCCGGGCTTCCCGGCGTCGCCGGGGTTCACGACCTTCACGTCTGGTCGATGTCGTCGGATGACATCACCTGCACCGCGCACGTCACCCTCGCCGAAGGCGCCGATGCCGATGCGGTCAGGAAGGCGGTCGCAGATACGCTCGATCGCCGGTTCGGCATCGAGCATTGCACGATCCAGACCGAGGCACCGGCCGAAGCGTGTGAGGACAATCACCACCTGCACCCTTGAGGGCGATATGACCGGGCGAAAGGGCGCGCGCTGGACGCAGGAGGCGGACGCCGAGCTGCGCCGGCGCGTCGCCTCTCGCGAACCCGTGACGGTCATCGCGAGAGAGATGGGCCGGACCCAGGATGCTATCCGCGGCCGGGCGGCGATGCTGCGTATCGCCCTGCCGTCCACGATGCGCCCGTGGCGCGAGACCGTGAAGCGGGGACCGCGGATGCCGCGATCGATCCCTCAGCCGACCGGGGAGGAATGAAGACGGGGGCGGTCGCCCGCCCCCGTCCGGTCGTTCTACTTCATGTTCGGCATGGCGTGGCCGGCATGATCGCCGCCCTTCGCCTTGTCGCCATGATCGCAGCAGTCAGCACCGTCCTTGCAGCACGCCATGTCGGCGCAGCAGTTCGCGACCGCAGCGAACGCGCCGGTCGAGAGCGTGAGGGCGAAAGCGGCGCTGATGAGCTTGAACGTGGTCATGATATTCTCCGTTTGAATAGATTCGTGTGAGGTCGGTTCGACGTCACACGATCTGCGGAGGGGGTGTGGCCGGGGCGCTGGTCAGCCCGAGCAGCCCGGTATGGGCGACGGGCCAAGGCGACAGTGGCGCGAACAGCATCGGTTCGACGTGCGCAACCGTTTCGCCGGGCATCGCCGCACACGGCATGGCGCAGGCTGAGGGCGGGATTTTCTTGTTCGGGACGTGGTTCGGCGTGTTCGCACAATCCATCGCCGCGGACGCGACCGGCGTCGCGGCCATTGCTATCGTCTCGCAGAGCGGGCCGAGTCGCACGAGCATCATCACTGCCAGGACGACGATCGCCGCGGTGCGGGCAAATTGGAAAAACGGGATGACCCGGAGCGACATGTCACCCTCTTAGATGGATCACCTCCCGCGGACAACGCAGGTGCAAAAGCGGCAATCGTTCGGCTGCTGTGAGTGTCAAAACCGTTCGGTTGTGACACCCAGATAGAGTGATCCGGCAGAGCGAGAAGCTTTCGTACGGCGCAGCCAATGCAGAACGCCTGTCGTGAACAACAGCGCGGGAACGAAGCCCAGCACCACCGCCAGGATGCGCGTCGCCAAGCCTCCGACTGTCCCGTCATGCAGCGTGCGGACCCAGCTCGCCACGGCCGTTCCGGTGCCAGCGTGGCGGACATCATGCACCGCCAGCACCCGGCCGGAGAACTGGTCGATGAAGACGTAGCTGCCCGGGAAGCGCCGATGGGGATCACCGGGCACCTGAAGCCGAACGCGGACCGGCGCATCATTAGCACCGGGCATATCCACGAAGACGATCCGACCATCCGGTAAAGCCCGATGCGCGGCTGCGAACGTCTGAGCAATGCGGACCCGAGCCCCCCCGTTGTCAGACGATTTCGGAGCCGGAATAGCCGCGGGCTGCAAGAGGGCCTGCGTGACGGCAGGCAGCGCTAGCAGCACGCCAGTAGCGACCAGCACGAATAGTAGCACCATGCTCCACAGGCCGGACAGCTTGTGCAGGTCGCGCAGCCGGCGGATAGGTACGGCGTCGCGTTTGAAGGCTACCGCCTTGCGCCAGCTTCCACGCGGCCACCACGCAGCGATGCCGCTGACCAGCAGCACCAGCATCGCCACGCCTGACCAGCCCACCACCTGACCGCCGAGGTCGCCGGCAAGCAGCGCCATGTGGAGCTGGTAGAGCCAGCTCATCAGATAGCCGCCCCAAGGCTCGGCACGGACTATCCGGGTGCCGTCCGGCGAGAACCAGACCATCATCCGATCGGCGTGGTGGCCGTACCCGGACGATGGATAAAAGCGCGCCGGAATGGTGCCGCCCTCGCCCGTCACTTCGATCGTCCATTTGCCGGCCGGATCATGCCAACGGGCACGCCCGGTTGCCAGCGCGCGGTCCCACACCGGCGACGCCAGGTCTGGTGCAGGATCGGCTTGCCCCACGCGGACGGCAGGGTGGAGCGCGGCGTCGATGCCGGTGTAGAACACCAGCGCCGATCCGGTGAGGCCCAGCACCGCAAACAGCAGCCCCAGGCTTAGCCCCAGCCAGAGGTGGACGCGGCGCACCAGAATGCGCGCGCGCGATGCTGCCGATCGCCGGTGCGCGATCATCAGAACCGCGTCGCCAGCGCCACCTCGAACGAGCGTGGCGCGCCGATATAGACGTTGGTGGTCGGGTAGCCGGAATATTCGCCGTAGAAGTCATCTGTCAGGTTCCGGCCCCGCAGCGTCAGGGTCGCTTGCGGCGCAACCGGGAACGAGAGGCTGGCATCCAGCACACTATGCCCGGCGACGCGGATGGTATTGGCCGTGTCGGTGTAGAAGGCGCTGGCGTGTCGCAGAAAGCCGCCCAGCGTCACCTTGTCGGCGATCGTGTAGAGCGCTGAGGCGTTGACCGTAGTCGAGGGCACGTTGATCGGGCGGTTGCCGCTACGATCGATCCGGATGCCACTCACCAGTTCGGATAGCTCGTCATATTGCGCGTCGGTGTAGGACACGCCGCCCGACAGGCGCAGCGCCTTCACAGGAGAGACGACCGCGGACAGCTCGACGCCTTGCGAGGATTGCCGCCCGCCCTGGACGGCCAGCGCCGGGTTGGCTGGGTCGCGCGTCAGGATGTCCTTCTGTTCGATCCGGTAAGCCGCGCCGGTGACGCTCGCTCGCCCGCCCCAGGCGCTCGCCTTGAACCCGGCCTCGAAGGCACGGCCCTTGGTTAGCCGGAACCGGCTGTTGGCGATCGACGCCAGCAGGATCGAGGACACCGGCGATACCGCGGTCGTATATTGCGCGTAGAGCGTCAGGCCCGATGTCACGTCCCAAGTCGTGCCCGCCCGCCACGAGACAGGATCGAAGGTCGGGCTGTTGCGATCGACCGCGCCGGTGACATTCTGGATCGTCGCGCGGTCCAGTTCCATATGGTCCCAGCGCACCCCGCCGACCAGCAGCCACTTCGGCGTCAGGTTCAGCGCATCCTCCGCGAACACGGAAGTCTGCTTCAGCTTGGAGTCGAAGGTGACATTGCCGGCGGTGAAGATCGCTGTCCCGGTGGGTAGCGGCAGGACGGCGGGATTGCGCACGTCCACTGCCGGGAGGGCCGAGGTGGGAGCCGTCTGACGCAGGCTGACGAAATCGGTATCGTTGTGTTCGACGCCGAGGCTGAAGCGGTTGCGGAGGCCCGCGATCCGGCTGTCATTGCCGATTACCCCGCGCGCATTCCAGAACTGATGATCGTGGCGGAAGTCCTGATAGGTCTGGCGAAAGCTGCCGTTTGGGAACGCCGCGGTAGGCGCGACGAAAGTCTGGCTGTCGGCGAGCAGAAACGCGCGTTTCGCGGTGTAGCCGGTCAGATCGAGCGCGAAGGTCCATCCGCTGCCGATCGACCAGTCGAGCCGCGAGCGCACCGTCGTCTCGTCGGCACCGGAATAGGCACCCTGGGGATTGTAGTTGCGCCGTTGCAGCGCGCGATCGGCAACAAGGCCGTTCGCGCTCGTCACGGCATCCGATGGGCGCAGCGCATATTGACCGGGGATCAGCGGCAGGCCCTGATAGGTGGCGTCGTAGCGATCCTCGAAATGATCGACCGCGACGAGCAGCGAAAGGCGATCACTCGGCTTCCACAGCGCGCTTGCGGTCAGCCCGGCCGAGAAGGTGTCGTTGTTATCGACGTCGTAGAGACTGTCCGATCGCTGGTAACTGGCATCCGCCCGCACCGCGATCGTGGGGGAGACCGGCAGGTTGACCCCGCCGGCTGCGAACACCGTGTCGAAGCTCCCGACCGACAGCAGCGTGTCGAGGTGGCGTTCGCCCAACACGGGCTTTCGCGTCACCTTGTTGATGACGCCGGCTAATGCTCCCTCACCGTAGAGAACCGACGCCGGTCCCTTCAGCACCTCGACCCGATCATAGTGCCAGTTGTTGCTGTCGCGCTGGACGACGGTCGATGCCGACACCCGCACGCCGTCCTGGAGGATAGATACGGTGTTGCCGGCGAAGCCGCGCAAGCTGACGACGGCAGGGTTGCCCGGCACGTTGCCGGCGATAGCGCCCACCACGTCGTTGAACGTCTCGCGCGCTGTGCGCAGACCGCGAACCTGAAGGTCGTCCTGCGTCAGTACCTCGACGCTCGCCGGCGTCTCGCGGATCGACAGGCCAAGGCGGCTGCTCGCCTGCGCCTGATCGTCGAGCTTCAGCGGATCGCGCTGGCCGGTGACGACGATCGTCGCATCGGTACGATCATCGGTGGTGTCGGTGCCTCGCACCTGTGCGGCGGTTGGGAAAGCGAGCAGCAGGCAGGGCGCAGCCGCACCTGCCAGGAAGAAGGATCGGGACATGGTATTACCTTCGATTGAATCGACCCGCCTGTCGCATCGGTGATCGCGAGCATGGCGCTGCATGGCGTGGGGCCGGGTCGTTTTGATGAGACGGCAGGTCTATTTCGCCTGTCGGAGCGGTGATGATGCAAGCCGGCGAGACTGCATCCATGAGAGGAATTGATCGAACCAGTGGTCGCTCGTGGTGCCTTGGCGGTGCAGGTCGAACCCATGCCCGCCGCGCTCGTACAGGTGCAGTTCCGCCGCGGCCCCGGCCTTACGCCACGCTTGATAGAGCAGCACCGGATCGTTCGTCTGATACTCGTCGTCGGCCGCTCCGGCGATGAATGCAGGCGGGGCGTCTGCTGGCACCGGCATGCGCAGGCCACCATAGATCAGGCCGACGAAGTTCGGACGTGATACGGCGTCGCTGATCGCCAGATCGGCTGTGAGGTAAGCCCCGGCCGAGAAGCCGAGGACGCCGACACGGCGGGGATCGATGCCCCATTCGGAAGCGCGCTGCCGGACAATCGCCATTGCCCGCGCGCCGTCCTCGACCGCGTGCGGCTCGCCGGCGAAGCGCGGCATCTCGACCGGCGTGCCGGTTCTCGCGCGCGACATGACGACACCCATCTCCTTCATATGGACGTCGGGCATCCGCATCGGCCCGTCACCGCTGCGGATCGTGCGGTATTTCAGCACGAACGCGGTGACGCCGCGCGCTGCCAGCGCTCGCGCCACGTCGGTCCCGCCGAAGATATAGCCGAGCGCCACGAACCCGCCCCCCGGCGCGACGATCACGGCGGTGCCGTTGGCGCGACCGGGTGCGGGCCGATACAGCTCCAGCGTCGGTTCGCTGACATCGTAGATCATCGTCTCGCCGTTCGGCAGCCGATCCCGCTTCTCTGGTACGCCGAGCGAGGGCACGCTGCCTTTCGGGTAAAGCGGAATGATCGTCCCGCCGCTGCCGGGCGTCTGCGCGCTCGCTACCGTCGCCAACGGCACAGCCGCTACTGCCAGGCTCGCAAGCGCGATCGAGCGGCATACGAAGTTGACCACGCTCATATCCGCACCTTCAGCGTCACATAAGCTGATCGGGGCTGGTTGGGCGCGACGACCGGATAGCCGAGGTAGGAATAGGGATCGAAGGCCCGCCGGTTGCCGAGGTTGACCACGGACGCGCCCAGGGTGAACCGGCCGATGTCGTAGGACGCTTGGGCATCGATCGCGGCATAGCCCGGCACCGCGATCGTGTTCGGCAGCGTCAGCTCGCGCGAGGTGAAGGCGCTGATGCCGGCACCGACCGCAAGGCCCTTGGCCGGACCGTGCAGCACCCGGTAGCGGGCTGCGATGCGTCCGCTGCTCTTGGGCACGCGGATCAGCCGATCACCGGGTGCCACGCCGTCGTCGCGGGTGTCGGTGTAGGCGTAGTTGGCGAGCAGCGAAAAGGCGGGTGTCGGCTCCCACACCATATCCACTTCGACGCCGCGCGCCCGCTGCCGCCCACTCTGGATGTAAAAGCCGACATTCGCGGGATCGGCGGTGACGACATTGTCGTGGGTCTGGCGGAACGCCGCAATCGTGCCGGACAGGCCGCTGCCGGCCAGCGCCAGCTTTACGCCGCCCTCGATGTTGCTCGACGTCTCCGGCACAGGCGACACCGTGCCGATGAAGCCAAACGGCGCGCGGAACGCGGTCGCATAGCCCGCGAAGAGCGCGACGCCCTTCGTCACGTCGAGGGTCGCGCCGACCCGGGGCGAAAGATGCGTATAGGTCTTGTCGTTAGCGACGCCGATGTTGCTGTTCTCGACGAACTTGAGCGAGGTCAGGCGCAAGCCCCCGGTCAGGTGGAGCGGGCCGTAGGTCGCCTGATCCTGGATGTAGCCTGCGAACGTCGTGAAGCGATCGTCGGTGTAGGAATTGACCGGAAGCTGCGGGGTGTAACGCAGATCGTAGCTTGGGTTCGACAGGTCGATCGTGCCCGATGGGCTATCGCTGACGAACAGACCCATCGCGCTGTAGAAGCTGGTCCAGTCGTAATTGGCCCCGACGAGCAGCTTGTGCGTCCCGCCGAGCAGATCGACGTCGCCGGCCAGGTTCGCATCGACGGTTGCCTCCTTGGTGCGGTTGCGCATCGTGATCGGGAACACGTCGTAGAGCGGTGCGACCGTGCCCGTCGGGAAGAGGCCGGGATAGACGAAGCTGCCCTGTTCATCGATCACGCTCGAATAATAGCGCCCGCTCACCGTCAGCTTCAGGCGGTCCGAGAAAGCGTGGCGCAACGTCGCCTGCCCCATGCGGATATCGTTGGTCGTCAGCGGCTGATCGATCGGCGAGCCGGGGAAGGCATCGCGATCGATCGTGCCAGCCAGGGCCGTGTCCGCGGGCAGGCCCGAATATTCGAGATTGCTGCGCCGGCTGAATTGCCCCTGGAGCAGCAGGTCGGTTGCGGGGTCGATCCGGAACGACAGGCTGGGCTGCACGGACCAGCGCCGCGCCTTCACCTTGTCGATCCAGCTATCGTTGCCCTGATACTCGCCCGTGATCCGCGCAGCGATCCCGTCAGCCAAGGGCACGTTGATGTCGCCATAGGGGTTCCAGGTCGAGAAGCTGCCGGCGCGCATCGCCAGATAGCCACCCGGCTTTTCGTTCGGACGGACGCTTTCGAGGTTGATGACACCGCCCAGCGGCGTGCCGATGCCGCCTCCGTAGAGTGTGGCGGTCGGACCCTTCAGGACATCGATCCGCTCGATTCCGACAAGGCTGTTGGGATCATAGGCCTGCTGGTTACCGGCGAAGACCGACAGCCCGTCGAGATACACTTCCGCGGGGAAGCCGCGGACGATCGGCGGGATGAACAGCACCTCGTCCGATCGCGTCGGGATGACGCCCGAGACGTTGACCAGTGCGTCGCCGAGCGTGCGGCGGTCCTGTTCCTGGATCAGCGTGCGGGTCAGCACCTGTACCGACTGCGGCACCTGGATCAGCGGCGTGGAGGTGCGCGTCGCCGCACTTGTCTCGGGCGCGATGTATGTATCGCGTGCGCCCGTGACGACGATGTCGCCCGTCCAGCTTTGCGCCGTGGCGACGTCGGTTGCGGGAGAGGTGTCCTGGGTCTGTGCGGCAGCCGGCATCGTCAGCAGCAGGCAGGGCGCAGCGGCACCCGCCAGAAGGTGTATTCGAGACATGGAAGATACCTTTGACCGGCCCGACGCCTAAGGGCGCGGGCCGCAATTCATGGTCGCGCCGGATGAAGCAGCGCGGGATGACAGGTCAAAGGTAGGCCGGCGGTCCCCGTAACGGGGGGCGTAGATATGCCGGACGTGAGGGGGCCGGCGGGATGGTCGCGATCAGGCCAAGGGCAAGTATGAAGACGATCAGCGCGGCGAGCTGGACGGGATCGATCGACCCCAGCATCGCAGCCGACAGGCCCGAGAAGGCGCAGGGCATCTCTGCCTTGCCGTGGTCCTTCGACTTGCCGTGGTCGGGCATGTCGCCGTGCATCCCCGGCATTTCCATCGTCATCGTGCGCGGCACGGTGCCGGAGCAGATGGTGATGGTCATGCGGCCATGATCGTTGTCGATCATATAGCCAGTAGGGACCAGCAGCTTCAGCAACAGCGTCGCCGAGCAGATCAGCACGGCGAGGTGGCGTTGCGCGAGAAGATGCCGAACGGCGTGCACGAGAAGCGCCTATCCGGATCAGCCTCTTATGTCACCGGGACATTCTGTCCCGCATGGCCGGCAAGCCAGGGTAGGTGCTGACGTTACAAGTTAGATAGGATGCCGTCCCTCTTCTCTCAGTGTGTCGCCTGTAGGATGATTTCGGTCGTTTCACGCGGTTCATCCCACATTGGAAAATGACCGCTGTGCTCGAACCAGTGCAGCGTTGCGCTTGGGAACGCTGTGATGGCGCGGGGGGCTTGGCGTGGCAGGCACAGGCGATCATGCTTGCCCCAACCGATGACGATGCGCCGATCCGGGTTAGCAGCAGGACCTGTCTGCTCGGGACCGCCAGCGAGATCACGGACGAGCGCGTCGAACGTCGGTGTGTCGGTGATGCCGGTGAGCTCGGCGCAGACCAATTCGGGCGAAAGGGCGGCAGGCTTGGCCGATAGCTGTGCGAGCAGCGCCGTACGCGCGACAGCACTGCGACTGATCGCCGGCAGGCGTGGCCGCAATGCGCGCAGCAACCGCCCGGACAATCCAATGGTGGTGCGGAAGAAAGGACGCTCCCACCCTCGCCAGAACCCGCCCGGATCGAGCGCGACCGCATTGCCGACCTTGCCCCGCCGTGCCAGCTCCAGCACGATCCGGGCACCCATTGAACTACCGACTACATCGACCCCGACCAGATCGTTGGCGACAAGGTAGCGTTCGACGCTGCCGACGAGCCCGTCGAACGTACCGCTGTCCCGTTCGGCCGGTGTGTTGCCGTGCCCCGGAAGATCGATCGCGATGACTGATTTTGTCGCTGCCAGATCGTCCAAGATCGGCCGCCACCCACGCCAACTGCTGCCCAGCCCGTGGATAAGCAGCAGCGGCTTGCCGGTGCCGCGCGTGATCTGATGCATTGGGAAAACTCCAGCCGTTCGTGTCCGAACGCTTCACCCGCGTAGATGGCCGGAAAAACACTGAGAAATCGGACCGCCGAGGATCATCGATCTGGGTCGGCCGGGGTTCGGCAGACAATCACCGTCGGATAAGTTGGACTGAGGTCGTTTTCACTACCCCTCGGATATAACTCGCAGGGCATCCGCCAATACCAGGAGGGCTACGCCAAGCGCTACCGTCAGGCAGTGCGCTTACCATCCGAGCGGGCAGCCGTGACACCCACCATCTCCTGCAAAAGTTCGCTGGCCGGGCCGCGGACTTCCCATGCGTAAATCGATAACGAAAGAGCGGCTTCCGGGGAGAAAATTGTGCTGGCACGGACGGCATGCGCCTGCGTGGTGCTTACCGGCAATACCGATACGCCCAGTCCCGCCTCGATAGCCGACAAGACACTGCCAAGGCTGTTGCCGGTAAAGGCGATGTACCATCGACGTTGTTCGCGCTCGATCCGATCGATCATCACGTCGCGGTACAGACCGCCGGGCGGGAACGTGACCAGCGGGATGGGGTCCTGCCAAACGTCGCTGTTCTCGGCCTCAAACCAGGCCAGCGGTTCAGGAAATATCGCCCGGGCGTCCCCATCGGTCACCGCCTCCTTGACGATGACGATGTCGAACTCTCCTTCCCGGAACCGCTTCTTCAGATCGCGGCTGAGACCGGTCGTCACGTCCAAACGGATTTGGCGATGCCGCCCGGCGAACCGTGCGAAGCAGGAGCTCATGGCCGCTGTGACCATATCGTCTGGAACGCCGATCCGGATCGTACTCGTCCCCGCCGGATCGGCGAGCAAAGCCTGTGCCTCGTCCTGAAGAACGAGAAGCCGACGAGCGTAGCCCAACAAGCGCTCGCCTGCCGGTGACGGCGAGATCGGCCGCGACGAACGATCAATCAGCGACTGACCGATCATCGCTTCCAAACGTCCAAGCTGCTGGCTGACCGTGGATTGGGTGGAGTTCAAGCGCCCGGCAGCGTCCGTGAAGCTCGACGTGTCCGCCACGGCGACGAAGGTGCGGAGAAGTTTTAGATCAAGCACGGTTGCATTCTAGGCCTGAATGATAGTCATTTAAACATATTATTCGTAAATGCGGCGGGTGATAACCAGATCGCGGTCTCGGTAATCACGAGGTTTCCCGGTGCCCGATCCTGCTACCACCCGCCTGTTCCGCAACGTCCTTTGCAAGGACGGCAGGACACGGAACCTCGCCGTCCGTGATGGCTGCTTCGTGGACCCGAACGAACTGGACGACGACGCCGATGCGATCGATCTGGACGGTCTGCTGGCGCTTCCCGCCTTCATCGAAGGGCATATCCACCTCGACAAGAGCTTCGTCGGGGACAGTTGGCGTCCGCATCGGCCCGCAGATGATCTTGGTCAGCGACTGACCATCGAGAAGCAGCTTCTGGCGGGAGCGTTACCCGTTCAGGAACGAGCCGATGCCTTGCTGACACAGGCCTATTCCCTCGGCACCGTCGCGATGCGCAGCCACGTCGATGTCGACGGCTCGCTGAAGCTCGACCATCTCCACGCAGTCATGGCCGCATGCGAATCGTGGCGCGGGAAAGTGGACGTCGAGATCGTCGCATTTCCTCAAGCGGGCATCCTCGCTTCGCCCGGCACCGCCGATCTCCTCGACGCGGCCATCAGGGAAGGTGCAAGTGTCGTTGGCGGACTCGACCCATCGGCATTTGACGGCGATGCAGATGCGCACCTCGACGTGGTGTTCGGGGTCGCCGAGCGCCACGGCGTCAAGATCGACATTCATCTCCACGAACCCGGACAGCAAGGGATCGAACAGCTTCGCCGTATCGCTTCACGCACCAGGGCGGCAGCGATGCAGGGGAAGGTTGCCGTAAGCCATGCCTATGCGCTGGGCGATGTGGAGCGGGACGACGCGGCCCGTACTGCCGATGCGCTGGCTGATGCCGGCGTGGCGATCATGACCAACGCTCCAGGCAATCGCGCCTTCCCGCCCATCTCGCTCCTTCGCCGCGCCGGGGTTCGAGTGTTCGCCGGTAACGACAACATCCGTGACGCCTGGTGGCCGTATGGCGATGCCGACATGCTCGGCCGAGCGATGATGATCGGCTATCGGTCCGGCTTCTTCACCGATGCCGACCTCGCAATCGCCCTCGACATGGCGACCACGGACGCCGCTGCCGTTCTCGGTCGCGAACACTACGGCATGGATCCGGGAGATGAGGCGACGTTCGTTCTCGTCGATGCCGACAATGCCTCCGCCGCCGTTGCCGCGCCGCCCTGCAACCGTCGTCTCGTACAACGCGGGGAGATCATCGCCGCGCCGACATCCCGGTTCGAGACCCTTCTTTCCTCCTTAAACAAGTCAGGACCCTGCTCATGAAGACCATCGCACTCGCATTGCTGATCGGCGCCGTCGCCACGCCTGCCGCTGCTGCCGACATCTCGACCCATGTGCTCGATCTTGCCCGCGGCGTGGGTGGCAAGGCGGTGCCCGTCACGCTCTCGAAGCGCAGCGCGGACGGGAGCTGGCAGAAGGTCGGATCGGCAACGACCGACGGCGACGGGCGCGTCCGCAGCTTCGGGGACGCCAAGTCCTACGACACCGGCATCTACCGGCTCCAGTTCGACATGTCGCGCTACCCGGACGCATCGGCCTCGCCGTTCTTCCCAGAGATCACGCTGACGTTCCGCGTCACCGACAAGTCGGGTCACTATCACGTTCCGGTAGTTGTCAGCCCATACGGCTATTCGACCTACCGGGGAAATTGATCATGATCGTCGCGACCCTTCCGATTACGCTGGGCACGGCCGCGGCGCTGGGCGCGATCAACCTGTGGCTGGCGCTGCGGATCGTCCGCATGCGGCTCAAGGATGACGTGTTAATTGGCGATGGCGGCGACGATCTGTTGTCCGGGCGCATGCGTGCGCACGCCAACCTCGTCGAATACGCACCGTTCGTCCTCGTGCTGCTCGCCCTGATCGAGCTTGCCCGCGGAAGCGGCGCGGCCTTGGGGCTGACGGCCTTGATCTTCGTGATAGGCCGCATCGCTCACCCGATGGGGATGGATCTGCGGCGTTCAAACCTGCCCCGGGCAGGCGGTGCCATCCTGACCTGGCTCGTGCTGGCGTTCCTCGTTGGCTGGGCCGCCCTCATTGCTGTCGGTGTGGCCTGATCGGCTATTCTGACGCTCGCTTCCGAAAGATAAGTCCTCATGTTGAGCATTCTTGCCCTTCTGCCAGCGGCGTTGGCGGCTTCCGGGCCAGCGGTGCCGCTGGAGCGGAAAACAGTGTCTCTGGCACTTGCCAATCGACTGGCGGACGCAACGATCGCCTCGTGCCGTGCGATCGGCAAGGAGTCCGTCGTCGCCGTGGTCGATCGCGGCGGCAGTCTGGTTGCGCTCCAGCGGGGCGACGACGTCGGCCCGCACAATACGCTCGCTGCGCAACGAAAGGCGTTCACGGCCCTGTCGACCAAGTCGAGCACCTCTGTCCTCGCCCAGCGCTCGGTGGACGATCCGACTTCGCGGAACCTCGTGACGGTGCCCGAACTTCTGCTGCTCGGCGGAGGCATGCCGCTCACGGTCGATGGCGACGTGATCGGCGGTATCGGCGTTGCGGGGTCGGGCGGAGCAGCGAACGATGAGCGCTGCGCGACGCAGGCGATCCTGCAGGTCCTCGGTCAGGGAAGTGCACGGCGATGAGCGAACTGCCGCATCATGGACGCTACGATTACAAGCCGATCGTCGGGCGTCCCGATTACTCCTGGCCGGAGGAACGTCGTCTGGCGATCTATCTGGGCGTCAATCACGAGGTGTTCGCATTCGGCGACGGCATGGGTGCGGAACTTGCACCCTCCAAGACCGAACCGGACGTCATGAACTTCGCGTGGCGGGATTACGGAAACCGTGTCGGCGCCTGGCGCTTCATGGAGATGTTCGATCGTCTCGAAATCAAGACGACGGCGTTGGTCAACAGCGCCATTATCAAGCAATGTCCGGGGCTAGCCGAGGCATGCCGTGACCGCGGCGACGAGATCGCCGCGCATGGACGCACCAACGCGCAGGCCGAGGGCGAGCAAAGCGAGGATGAAGAGCGTGCGATGATCGCGCGCACGCTCGACGAGTTTTCGGCTATCGGTGTCCAACCGCATGGCTGGCTGGGACCGTGGATATCCGAGAGTCACCGCACACCGGACCTGCTTCAGGAAGCCGGTTTCGATTATGTGCTCGACTGGGCGCACGACGATCAACCCACGCGGCTGAAAACCCGCAGCGGCAAGGGCATTCTTGCAATTCCCTATTCGCAGGAGGTCAACGACATTCCCTCGGTCATCGCGCGCCATCAGGAGGCAACGACTTTCACCGGCATGATCGAAGATACCGTCGAGCAGTTGCTCAGCGAATGCGATCGTCGCGCGTCCGTTCTCGGCATCGCTCTCCATCCTTATATCATGGGGCAGCCACACCGGGCGCTTCAGCTTGATCGGGTTCTGACGCGACTGCGTGAAAAGGATGATCGTCGTATCTGGTGGACGACGGCCGGTGCGATCGCAGACCACATCATTCGTTGAAGTGTCCGGGTGTCAAAACCGTCCGGTTGCGGCCGGTCCGCGCGACCTCACATTTGCATAGGTTTGCAGGTGTCAGAACCGCGTGTCGGATATGTCAGCTTGCGACAGCCCGAGGTAAAAAAGGTCTACCTTAGCAATCAGCATCACGCCGCTTCTTGTTTTTCTACATCGATCGATGTAGAAAAATCGGAAACGAGGGGTGTGCGATGCTCAAGACCATGATCCATGACAGGCCGGAAGAGGTCGATGCGGCGCTGGCGCGTCTCGGGTTGACGGCATCGCCGTTGATGCGGGCGGTTCGCGCAGGTTATTTGTCCCGAATTTCCCGTACGGCAAATGATGCACCGATCGCGGCTGGCTTCTATCATTGGAACGAGACGCTTCGGACGTTGCGTGACGAGCTGGTCGTGTTGGGATGGACGCGGGTGGATGAGCAGATGTTCTCCACCATCCTGAGTCCGGACGGCCGCATCGCCATCTCCGTGTCGTCCGGCGATGAGGCGACAGGTAGCGCACGTGGATTTCCTCGCACCAAGCGGGACAAGGGGCCGCGCACAGCTGATGTGATCCACGCTAACGTGGAGCAACTCGACCTTTTTGAAACGACCCCAGAACCGGCTCCTAAGGAGGAGGCAGAATGCCTCACCTATGTCCTGCTGTTTCATGCCGACGCTACGGAGCTCCAGGCCGAGCTGTCGTTGCCGGTGAGCATGGACGAAAAGGATCATATCGATAGCTGGCGCGAGCGTATTATTTTGGGTTCTCAGCCGCTCGATCCGGAAGGCGCGACGATGCCGGAACCGGACTTTGGCCCGGACATCGACATCGACGTTCAGCGTCGCGCGTGAGGCAATGTTTTCCCCTTCGCGTCTCAGAGTGGCCCGCAAGCGGCGCGGGCTGAATAAAACCCAATTGGCAGATCGGATCGACGTCGATCTGCGCAGCGTCACGGGATACGAACGTGGCGATTACGAACCAAGCAGTGACACGCTCGGCCGTATCGCTGTGGCTCTGCGCTTTCCGGCCGCTTTCTTTGCCGGTGCCGATTTGCATGAGCCGACCAACCGAACTGCGAGCTTTCGCTCTATGGCGCGCATGGCAGCGTCGCGTCGTGAAGCCGCTCTGGCTTCTGGCGCTTTGGCGTTCCTGTTAAACGATTGGATCGAAACGCGTTTCGCGTTGCCGCAACCTGATCTGCTTGATCTTCGGGAAGAGGACCCGGAGACGGCCGCCATGGTCTTGCGTCAGCATTGGTTGCTCGGCGAGAAGCCAATCCGCAACGTCGTCCATCTGCTCGAATCCAAAGGGGTTCGAGTTTATTCGATGGCAGAGGATACGGCGGAGGTAGATGCATTCTCCCTCTGGCGGGAGGCGACGCCATTTGTGTTCCTGAACACCCAAAAGTCGGCGGAACGCAGCCGGTTCGATGCTGCGCATGAGCTTGGGCATCTCGTTCTTCACCGGCATGACGAACCGAGAGGTCGTGAGGCCGAGCAAGAGGCTAACCGATTTGCATCGGCATTTCTCATGCCTCGTGGGAGTGTTCTGGCGCACGCACCGATGATGCCGACGCTGGAGACACTGATACGCTTAAAGCATCACTGGATCGTATCCGTGGGAGCCTTGGCCTATCGGTTGCAGGCGCTTGGGCTTCTATCGGAGTGGAATTATCGCGGACTGTGCATCGATATGGGCCAGCGCGGTTACCGCACGGCGGAGCCTGAAGGTGCTCAGCGAGAAATGTCTTTGGTGATCCCGAAAATCTTCGCGGCGTTGCGCGAGGATGGGATGACGAAAGCGGATGTCGCAGGGGCTCTTCATATCGAGCCGAACGAACTTGATCGCCTCGTCTTTGGGCTGGCGGTGATGGGATTGCATAGTGATGCGGTGCCATCAACGACCGCACCACGCACACCTAGGCTTCAACTGGTACGCTGACAGACAAACAGCTAGACACCACAATTCGACCTACACGGAACCGCATATGTCCTGAGGACATATGCGGTTCCGTGTGGCATGTGTCAAGAGAGATGTGGCGGCGAGGGGAGAGCGCAAAACCGTTGACTGCTAGTAGCGATATCCCTATGTCCTTAGGACATAGGGATATCGCTACAGTATGAATTTCAATGATGGCCTCGATAAAGCCCTGCTCGAGCATGATGCGCCGATTGTCACCGATTACGAGTTTTTTACCCTCGGCCGGAAGCTGTTTGAGGCCAAAGAGTGGGCAGGTGAGCCGTTAAAGCGGCTACCCGCTGGCTGGGACCAGACCCGTGCGCGGAACTCTCTCCGCCGCCTTGAAGCTCGTAAGTCCCTAACGGCAGATGCCGACTTTCACTCTGGCGTTTGGCGTGTGGTTCAGTCCACGCGGAATGGATCGGCTGAAGAGGTGGCCTGTATCGTCGATCCCTTCTGCTACGTTTCTCACCTTTCGGCGATGCAGCGCTACGGCCTGACTGATCGTAGCCCCGAGGCGTTGCACCTCACGACGCCGGCAAGGCCCGTTTGGAACATGCTGCGCGATCGGAAGATGGTTGAGGATTTTGGCGGCCCACCTGACGAGGGGCATCCCCTGCTACTGCGCTTGGGGTTCAAGGGTGAATTGCGTCGTCGACCAGTTATCCTGCACCAATCTAGCCACCCTGCAACGCCTGTAAAAATTCGCGGGGAGCAGACACGAATCACATCTATTGGACGCACCTTCGGAGACATGCTCTCTGAGCCGGCGCTGTGTGGCGGTATCCGCCATGTGATCGACATTTGGGAGCGGGAGGCCGAACAATGGGCGGACCAGATCATCGATGAGGTCGAAAAATTCGATTCCAAAATGGTGAAGGTCCGCGCAGGTTACTTGCTATCCGAGGTACTGGAGGTTGAAGATAGCCGGATCGACGGCTGGGAGCAGTTCGCCCAGCGTGGTGGGTCAAGGAAACTCGACCCGGACGCACCATATGCTCCGACTTATTCCGAACGATGGATGATTTCTCTGAATGTCTGAAATTGACGAGGCTCCCGAGGGAGAGCGAACCGAGATTGTTGATGTCGACGTGCGCGCTTGGGTGGAAGCCGCAAAGACCGACCTGGTTCGCTATCGTGACCGGCAGGTGACGGAAGTCGTCCTGGCCGCGATCGGCGTCGCGCCGAACCTGAAAGAAACCCTGGTGCTGAAAGGCGGGGCGGTCATGGCGCTTGCCTTCAAAAGCGAGCGGGTGACGGGGGATGTGGATTTCAGCGCGGACGCTGATCCCGAGACGTTTGCTCAGCTCATCGTTGAGGAGCTGAACGCGCTTTTGCCGAGAACGGCAATCAGCCTCGGTTATGTCGATCTGCTATGTCGTGTGCAGGCGGTCAAAAAGATGCCGCGAGCCAAGAACTTCGAGCAATATGACTTTCCGGCATTGCTGGTGCGGATCGGCTCGGCGGTGCGGGGGTCAGGAGAGGAAAAATGGCTCGACGCCGGCCAGGCTACTCGCGTTCTGGATATGGAGATCAGCTTCCGCGATCAGGTCTATGCCTTTCAAGAACTGAGCCTCACGGATGCCGGCGTTGCTGTGCGCGCGTTCACTTTGCATGAGCTGATCGCCGAGAAGTTCCGGGCCTTGCTCCAGCAGCCCATTCGGAATCGATACCGGCGTCAGGATGTCTATGACATCGCATTCCTTGCTGAGACTAATCCGCTGACCGACAGTGATCGGGCAAAGATACTCACGACGTTCGTGGATAAATGCCGCACCCGTAGCATCGAGCCTGCCATAACGTCGATCGACGATCCGGAAATTACAAAGCGGGCGCAGGCAGATTGGGATACGCTCAAGCTGGAATTGTCGGACCTGCCTGCGTTCGATGAACGGTTCGCCATTGTCCGAGAACTCTATGTGTCCCTACCGTGGTAATCGCCATTAAAATTCTTGGGTGAAGAGATCGGGGCGTAAAGGCGAAATGGACCAAAGCGCACCAGACGATCTCCGGCGCATATGGAGGCAGAACCAAATTCCGGTCATTGTGCGCAAAGGCAAAGGCTACAGGCTCGTTGTCAAATTGCCGCACTCCAGCAGAACCTTTGAGGATCGGCGATTAGCACGTGCTTTCCTGCAAGTAGTCCGTCCAACGGGCCGGAGCCCGGATTGGCTCGAACGTTATAAAGGGTGGGAAGTGGCGCAAGATTGGTTCAGCGATCTCGTGAATCACATTCTTGGCAAATATTCGAAGCTCTACATCATCCAGCCCTATCGTGAGCAGGAGAAGTGCGCGTCGCAATGCATGAACGCGCAAGGGCACGAATGCCAATGTTCATGCATGGGTGCAAATCATGGTGCCGGGGGGCCGGGCGCCGGGTGGTTCGAGGTGTCGGAGACATTTGCGACCCGGTGGGGCGAGTCACATCTCGCATGTCGGTTGATGGAACGAACGCCCGGTTCGCAGTCCCTTTAATCGAGCAGTCACGAGCCACCTTTTCTCACCGGCTATATATGATAATGTCCTTTATCGGATGTAGGAGGTACTTTTGCTATGATGGACGAAGCCGCCAAATTGATGGTCGATACGGCCGTGGCGCTGCGGACGCCCGGGCGACCAACGCAAGGCAAGATCGGGGACCTCGATAACCTGACGGACGAGGAACTGCGTGCACTGATCAGTAACGTCGCCGGTTTCGCTAACACGGCCGGCGTGACCCTCAAGGGGGTTCATGCAGGAGGCGACCTCTATATGCGGTTGGGCGGTACAAATACCATCTACGCCAATGCCCGAAGCGAAGCAGGGGTTTTCGTGGTGCAGACAGACAATATTGGTGAGTTGGTATTCCTTTTCGAATGACAACGCAGCTTGCGCGCCTCGGGCCTACCCTCACCCTCCCTACCCTGGTCGCATCGGCCGAGGCACATGCGCAGCGGCGCTTCCTTGAGTTTTTCGCCGTGGCGATCCGTAACGCTCATACGCGCAAGGCCTACATGCGTGCCGCCAGCGACTTCCTGGTTTGGTGCGATGCTCGTCAGGTGCGGGCGCTGGCCGATATTGAGCCGCTACACGTCGCTGCATGGATCGAGGAACTAAGGAGTGCAGTGAGCGCGCCGACCGTCAAACAGAAGCTCGCTGGCATTCGGCATTTGTTTGACTGGCTGGTGATTGGCCAGGTCGTGCCGGTGAACCCGGCTGGATCGGTGCGTGGGCCGAGCCATAGTGTGAAGCGGGGCAAGACGCCGGTGCTGGCGCCTGAGGAGGCGCGCCAACTGCTCGATAGCATCGATGTGACCACGCCGGCGGGGCTGCGTGATCGAGCGTTGATCGCGTTGATGGTGTTCAGCTTCGCGCGGATTGGCGCTGCGCTCGGGATGCGGGTCGAAGACGCCTATGTGCAGGATCGGCGCCTTTGGGTGCGGCTGCACGAGAAGGGCGGCAAGCGGCATGAGATGCCTTGCCACCACAGCTTGGAGGCATACCTGTATGCCTATATCGACGGGTGCGAGCTTGGCGACGATCGCAAGGGACCGCTGTTCCGGACGATCGCGCGGGGCACGGGTCAGCTAAGCACAACCCCCCTGCCCCAAGCCAATGCGTTCCAGATGGTGAGGCGTCGCGCTTCTATCGCCGGGATCAGGACCGCGATCGGCAACCACTCGTTTCGGGCCACTGGGATAACCGCCTACCTAAAGAATGGGGGCACGTTAGAGAAGGCCGCTGCCATGGCGAACCATGCCTCTACCCGGACAACCCAGCTCTACGATCGGCGGCACGATGCGGTCAGCCTGGACGAGGTGGAGCGCGTACTGATTTAACACCCGCGAGTTGCTCCGTCGCCGCGCGGCGGATTGAAGTAGGGCGCGGAGGCCGGTGACTGGCCCCGCTCGCTTTTAGTGGCAGGCCTGTCCACCCTGGGTTGTGCTAATCTGCTATTCTGCATAATATCAAAAAGACATAATTGAAGGTGTGCACACGTGCAGATAATCACGCTTGCAGCTCAGAAGGGCGGCGTTGGTAAAACGACGCTAGCGGTCAATCTCGCGGTTGCGGCCCAAGCGGCCGGGATCAAAACGGCCTTGTTCGATCTTGATCCGCAGGAGAGCGCGACCGCATGGAGCGAACGGCGGACGGCCGAGCTGCCCCATGTCGAACCAATCAGTGCGCGCAGGCTCAACCAGGCGATCGACGCGGCTGAGGCCAACGGTTTCGCTCTTACCATCATCGACACGCCGCCAGCTGCCGGTTCAGAGGCCGCGGCAGCGGCGCAGCGTGCTGACCTCGTCGTCATTCCGTGCCGCCCCTCGCTGATCGACTTGGACGCGATCAAGCGGACTGCGCAGCTTATCACCAGCACCGGGAGAATGGGTGTGGTCGTGCTGAACGCGGCTCCTCCAACGGCAACTACGCTGCTGGATGATGCTCGGACACTTGCCGAAGCGACCGGATTGCGTGTGGCACGTGCGGTATTGCGGGAGCGGAGCGCCTACCGAGCAGCATGGCCTTATGGTCTAGGCGTTATCGAGCATGAGCCCAAGGGTAAGGCAGCGCAAGAAATTGCAGCCTTGCAAAAACACATACTTGATGATCTGATATCTTGCACACCTGCAAATGTGAAGGCTTGAACATGGCAAAGCGGACTTCCTTGCTAGCCCCAGCGATGACACCCCAATCGCGTCCCGAGGCCGAGCAGAAGAATGTGTCCGCTCCCTCGGCACCGCCGGTGAACGCAGCGCGATCAAGCGGCAAGCGACCTGGCAAGTATCACCTGGGAGCCTACTTTGATCCGGCTGATCCCACGGCCGAAGCCTTCAGGGTGCTGGCGGCGAGAACTAGGCGCAGCCACCAGGACCTTCTTGCCGAAGCGATCAGTGAGCTAGTCGCGAAGTATGAGGCCGATAAGCAATTCGGTCGTTCTTGATAATGTGCACACCTGCATAAATGCAGAATGGCAGGATTGATGCTAAGTGACCAAACGTCAAAACCCTAACCCCGAGTTCGACCTTTTCATCCCGTTAATGGGCGACCTTCCGCTCAAGGATCAGCGGGAGACTATGGAACGGCCGTTCTTCTCACTCCAGAAACGTAAGCGAGTGAAGCCGATCGAGTACAGAAGCCCGGACGGCGAGACGTGGGTGAAGATCGAGGCGATCCCGGCCTACGGCATGGCAACCATCTGGGATGCCGACATCCTCATATGGGCAGCCTCCACTCTCAATCGGATGCGGGAGCAGGGGGTAAACGACCTTCCTCGGACCCTCAAAACCACATCCTACGACCTGCTTCGAGCGATCAAGCGCGATACCAGCGGCCGAGCCTATCAGGAATTGCAAGCGGCGCTGCAACGGCTCCAGACGACCTCCATATCCACTTCGATCCGCGCTCCGAAGCGGCGCACCAAGGCCGGCTTCAACTGGCTCGACAAATGGACGCTGGAGGTGGATCCTGAGACGGACCAGCCCCGGGGCATGACCATTACCCTGTCCGATTGGGTCTATGAGGGCATCATGGGAGAGAGATCGCTTCTCACCATGCACCAGGACTATTTTCTGCTCACTGGCGGATTGGAACGCGCCCTGTACCGGATCGCGCGCAAACACGCCGGTAACCAGAAGGGCGGGTGGACGTGCCGGGTGGAGGTGCTGCGCGACAAGACCGGCAGCGACAGCAAGCCCAAGGAGTTCAACCGAATGCTCCGTAAGGTGGTGGAGGCCGACCAACTCCCCGATTATGCGATGGAGCTGACGACGACGATAGATGGTAGCCCTGCTGTGCTGTTCCGTCTTCGGGGGGAGGCAGAGGCGTTGGCGTTGACAGCCAGGTTGGAGGCCGAACAGGAACGGCGGCATCGCTTCGACGCCGATCGCCGCCGCGCGACCGAGGTGGACGACCTTATGGATAGGCTCGCCGGCGGACGCTGACTATCGTGGTTTCACACACCGTCGTGAGCAGGGCACGATCCGAACCGTCTCGGAAGAAACGGTAGGAGTGCGGAATTGACAGTAATCGCGGTGCCAATAGCCAATTGATTATCGTGGGATCACACACCCGAGCGTCGTGGGATCACACACCGAGCTATCGTGGGATCACACACCGAATCACGTGGGATCACACACCGGACCTATCTGGAAAGCCGCAGAAGTCCTCACCTTTTCGGCTCATTTTCGGGCCTTAACCTTCTTAACGATTCCTATTTAACAGAATCATTTAACCGCAGCGCCCCACTCAGCCGGCAGAAGAAGGACATGCGGAATTGGCCAAAAGGCCAATGCGCCTTTGATGCGTGCCGGCTAACGCCGTCACAGAAGCGGCCTGTCGGCCGCAGGCTTCCAAGAAAAGCCCAGCCGATCCGGCGGTGTGTGACTGTCAGCGTGGCGCAGGTTGAGGGGCGGGGAAGGGCGCTATCCCGACGCCTATGGTCCAGTTTCACCGGTGTGTGGGATCAGGCCGGATCATAGAGCCCGGCGAACTCGCGTTCCGCATAGTAGCGGATTTTCCCGACAACGAGCGGATGCTGGCCTTGCCGCAGCAGTAGGAGATCGTCGGGGTTCATCCGCATGATTTCATCCGGCGTCGCCAGCCGGCGTGCGGCGACGTGGCCGCTGGCGCTTTCTGAGCGGGTGCCATCGCTGAAGATGCTCGCCGGGTTAGAGGTGCCGAAGGTCTGATATTCGATGGTGGTGTCGCCGATGGTGCGCGAGAGCATGTCGGCGGTGGCAAGGTCGTTGACCCCGAAGGTCTGGATCACGCCGGCGTTGGACATGAAGGTGCCGGCGCGCTCGCCATAGGTCGCCTTGAGCTGATGCATGTCCTGGAGGATCGGCCAGAGCTGCATCCCGTAGCCCGCCATCAGCCCCATCGCGCGTTCCACCGGATCGAGGCGACCGAGCGCGGCGAACTCGTCGAGCAGGAACAGGACTGGGCGATCCGGCCGGGCAGGGGAGCGCGCCATGTCAGTGACGGCCTGGCTTATGAGCAGCCGCAGCCAGCGGGCATAGGTGTCGAGCCGGTCGGGCGGCAGGCACAGGAACACGGTGCCCGGCCGCTCCTTCAAGTCCTCGAACCGGAAATCAGACGCCGACGTGCTGTCCACGATGCGCGGGCTGTCGAGGAAATGGGTGTGACGTTGGGCGGACGACAGCACGCCCGCGGCTTCGCGATCGGACTTGCCGAGCTGGCGATTGGCGGCGCGTGCGATCAGGCCGTGCGCGCCGGCGCTGGCCTGCATGTCGGCGAGCAGCGCGGCCAAGCCGGCGGGATCGCGGGTGAGCTTGTCGCGCACCGTCGCCAGCGTGGCGAGGGCAGGGGGCTCGTGGATGACGGTGTGCAAGATGATGCCGGCGATCAGCGCCTTGGCTTCCTCGTTCCAGTGCGCCTCACCCGATTGTCCCGGCGCATCATGGACCAGCGCGTCGGCAACCGTCTGTGCGTCTTCCGCGAGGTCCGGGCTGGCGGCGTCAAGCCATGCCAGGGGGTTATAGCGGGCCGCAGGACGCCCGGAGACGCCGAAGGGGTCCAGACACCACACATCGCCCTTCCTGGCCCGTGTGCGGGCCGTGATGCGGGCATTTTCGCCCTTGGGGTCGATGCAGATCACCGAACGGTCGAGCAGCAGCAGGTTGGGGATGATCGTGCCGATACCCTTGCCCGAGCGGGTGGGTGCCATCGTCAGCAGGTGCGCCGGGCCGTCATAGCGCAGCAGCTTGTTGTTACGGCCCGATCGGCCGATGACGAGATCGCCCGAGCCTTCCAGCTTCGCCAGATCGCGCCCGTCGCCGAAGCGAGCCGATCCCATCAGCGTGTTGCGGGCGCGCCCGCGGCGATTGAACTTCCAGATGCCGAACAGGACCAGGCCGGTGAGCAGGAACGGCACGTCGGTTGCGATTTCGCCGACGCCGAAAATGCCCTTGAGCCAGCTATTACTCGCCATCAGGACGACGAAGCCGATCAGCAGCGCCCAGAGCGGCCCGATCCGCGCCGGCATCAGCTCGCGCCCGCCGGCGTGATCGCCAGCGCGGGATCGGCATCGGGATGGCCGAGCAGCCTGAGAAGGATTTGCGTGGCGAGGGTAGGGGGCACCCGTTCGTCGCGCATCATGTCGAACAGAGCATCATCCTCAGGCGTCAGCGCCATGCCTTCGATCGCGAGGTTGGCGCGGGCGTCCTCGTCGTCCTCGCGCCACATCGTGTCCTCGGCCGGGCTGCCGCGCACATAGTCGAGCGCGCGGACTTCGCTCCGCAGCGTGTCGAGGTCGATCGTCGTCATTCGCCCGTCTCCCGTTCCGCTTCTTCCGCGTCAAACGCCCGCCGGCCGCGGCGCTTCCACAATGCCAGCGTGTCGTCGCCAGCCTCGCTCCTTGCCTTGCCGACTAGTTCCAGCAGCGCGCCGTAGATGGTCGCGCGATCATCTACGGCGAGATCGACCAGCCCGGCCTTTTGGACGAGGCCGCCCAGTTCGATCAGGTGACGGGTGCGCTCGCGGCGTTGCACGACCCAGCCCCTGCTATCCGTTCGCCGTTGCCCCGCTTCCGTCCGCAGCGTCGCCGCCCGGTTCAGTCGCAGCGCCCGATCCGTCGATTGCAGCAGAGCCGCCACCCTTGCGCCCGCGCCGTTGAAAGAAGGCCGCGCCCTTCGCGCGCCATGCCTCCTTTGCACCCGCATCCTTCGATCCGATCGCGTCGAGCAGCACGCCTGCGAGGGTTTCAGCATCGAGCGCATCGGCACCCGTCACAGCAACGAGCTGACCGAGCTGTTCGACCCGCTTCGCCTTTAGCGCCCGTGCCTTGTCGCCAAGCGCCTTCAGCTCGGCATCGTAGTCGCGAACCTTCCGCATCGCCTTCACCTTTCTGCGTATCGGCCAGCTGCATCCTAGCGCGTCCAGTATACGGGTAAAGCCGGAACGATCACACAGACGCAGCAAGTCATTCAGGAGATGCGTAGCAGATCGTGAATGCGCGCTTATACGTCGTTGCCGACGTGCGCTAAGTAAGGCAGTATGCCGAGCGTCATGGCGATCTACCACTTCTCCGCCAAGGTCGTCAGCCGCGCGAACGGATCGAGCGCCATCGCGAGCGCTGCCTATCGGTCAGCATCGGAGCTGCACGACGACCGGCTCGGTCGCGACCATGATTTCAGCAACAAGGCCGGCGTCATTCATTCCGAAGTGATGTTGCCGGAGGGTGCGCCGGAGCGTTTAAACGACCGCTCAACCCTGTGGAACGAGGTGGAGGCTGGAGAGAAGCGCAAGGACGCGCAGCTTGCCCGCGAGGTGGAGTTCTCGATTCCGCGCGAGATGAACGAGAAGCAGGGCGTCCAGCTCGCCCGCGATTTTGCGAAAACGCAGTTTGTCGATCGCGGTATGGTCGCAGACCTGAACGTGCATTGGGACACGGCCAAGGACGGCACGCCCAAGCCGCACGCGCATGTGATGATGACCATGCGTGACGTAGGTCCGGAGGGGTTCGGCAAGAAGAACCGCGACTGGAACGGCACCGAGCTGTTGAAGGAGTGGCGCGAGGCATGGGCCGCGCACGTCAATGAGCGCATGGCCGAGCTGGGTCTGGAAGGCCGGATCGATCACCGTTCCTACGAGGCGCAGGGGATCGGGCTGGAGCCGCAGCACAAGATCGGCCCCGCCGCGTTCCGGCGACCAAGCCAAGGACTTGAGGCCGAGCGGATCGAGGATCACACGCGCATCGCCCGCGAGAACGGTGAGAAGATCATCGCCGATCCGGGAATCGCGCTGGACGCCATCACGCGCAGCCAGGCGACGTTCACCACCCGCGACCTTGCGACGTTCGCGTTCCGGCATAGCGATGGCAAGGAGCAGTTCGACCAGGTGATGGGGGCGGTGCGTGGCAGCTCCGAGCTGATCGCATTGGGGAAGGACGGGCGCGACCAGGAACGGTTCACGTCCCGCGACATGATCGCGACCGAAGCCCGGCTTGAGCGGGCCGGTGACGAGCTGGCGGGTCGCGCCGGGCATGGTGTCGGCGATCGGCACCGTGACGCCGCGATCGGCGCTGCCAGCGCCAAGGGGCTTGTCCTTTCAGCCGAGCAGCGCGACGCCTTCGATCATGTCACCGGCAGCGCCGGGCTGGCGTCCGTCGTCGGCTACGCCGGCAGCGGCAAGTCGGCGATGCTTGGCGTCGCGCGTGAGGCGTGGGAGCGGGAGGGCTACACGGTGCGCGGCGCAGCCTTGTCCGGCATCGCGGCGGAGAACCTTGAGGGCGGGTCCGGCATCCAGTCCCGCACCATCGCCAGTCTCGAACATGCATGGGGGCAGGGGCGCGAGCAGCTAGGCCCCAGGGACGTGCTGGTGGTGGACGAAGCCGGCATGATCGGCTCGCGCCAGATGGAGCGCGTGCTTGGCCATGCCCGCGATGCCGGGGCCAAGGTCGTCATGGTGGGCGACCCCGAGCAGTTGCAGGCGATCGAGGCCGGCGCGGCGTTCCGCAGCGTCACCGAGCGCCACGGCGCGGCCGAGATCACCGAGATCAGGCGGCAGCGCGAGGACTGGCAGCGCGACGCGACGCGCGCGCTGGCGACGGGGCGCACCGGCGAGGCGATCCACGCCTATGATGCCAAGGGCATGGTCCACGCGGCCGACACGCGTGAGCGGGCGCGAGCCGGGCTGGTGGACGGTTGGGATCGCGCGCGGCAGGTCGAGCCGGACAAATCCCGCGTCATCCTCACCCACACCAACGCCGAGGTCCGCGAGCTGAATGAGGAGGCGCGTGGCCGCCTTCGCGCGACCGGCGACCTTGGCGGCGATGTGACATTCAGCGCCGACCGGGGGGCGCGCCAGTTCGCGAGCGGCGACCGCCTGATGTTCCTTCGGAACGAGCGGTCGCTGGGGGTGAAGAACGGTACGCTCGGCACGATCGAGCATGTGACGCCGGAGGGCATGACCGTCCGGCTGGACGGGGGGCGTCAGGTTGCGTTCGACGCGAAGGACTATGCCCATGTCGATTATGGCTACGCCACCACCTTCCACAAATCACAAGGCGTGACGGTCGATCGCGCGCACATCCTCGCTACCCCCGGCATGGACCGCCACAGCGCCTATGTCGGCATGTCGCGGCATCGCGACGACGTGCAGCTCCATTACGGCCGCGACGACTTCGCCGATCAGCGTCAGCTCGTCCGTGCCCTGTCGCGCGACCGCGGCAAGGATATGGCCGGCGACTATGCGCCGACACGCGGCGAGCAGGACCATGCCCGCGCGTTCGCCGATCGGCGCGAGATCCGGTTCCCGGAACTCGCGCGCCAGGTGGTCGAGAAGGTGCGCGATAAGGCGCGGGGCATGTTCGCGGGGTTCAGACCGAAGCCCGCGATGGAAAAGGCACCGGCAACCGAAAGAGGCGGGGCGGCGATCGGTAACGACCGTTCCGACCAGGCCAGGGCGATCGGACACTATGCCCGTGCCGCAGGAGATATCGCCCGGCAGACGGCCAGGGACTTGCCCGTGCTGCCCTATCAGGAAGACGCGCTGCGCAAGGCGGGCGCGGCGCTGGACGCTGCCCGGCCCGATGCCGCGCGCGATCTCGCCGCGGCGTTCCGGCGCGATCCCTCGCTGATTGAGCAGGCATCGGGCGGCAATACGGGCGGTGCGGCGCGCGCGATGGCCGAGGAGCAGCGTATCCGGCTTGATCCGGACGCGCGCGCCGATCGGTTCGTCACGGGCTGGCAGGCGATGCTGCGCCAGCGTGCCGGTCTGGAACGGGCCGGCGACCATGAGGGCGCCGAGAAGACGCGCGGGCGCATGGCGCAGGCGGCGGGCGGGCTGGCCCGCGATCCGCAGCTTGAATCCGCGCTGCGCCGTCGTGCGCCCGAACTGGAAATCAGGATCGAGCGTGAGCGGTCGATCGGCGATGCGCTGGCGCGATCGGTCGGGCCGGCGATCGACCGCGACAGGGGCATGAGCCGTTAAAAGTTCGTGCTTTCGGATACGAGAAGGAGGCGGGATGGACGAGGAAGATCACGAACGGGATGCCGCGGCCGAAGCGTTCGAGGGCGTGCGCGGCGAGCTGGCGTTGCTCAGGCGCGCGATCGAGGGGATCGCGGCGCGCGACGATCGACCCGAGCCGCCCGATTATGGAGAGACGCTGGGCCAGATCACGAAGCTCGCGAACGCCACCCTCCACCGCGCCGAGTTCATGCGGAAGGCGATCGAGGAGGAAGCGGTCGCCCGCCAGGTCGCCAACCGCATCACGGGTGCCGTCGCCGAGGACCGGCAGGCGATAAAGACCGCAGCCGGCGAGCTGCGTGACGCCACGCGCGCCCTTCAGGCCGTCGCGGCGTCAGCCCGGCGCGGTGACGAACAGAACCGATGGCTGGTCCGGGCGGCGATCGGCGGGATCGTCGTCGGCATGATCGTATGGGCGGTGTTCGCCGGCATCGTTGCACGCTCGGTGCCGACAGGCTGGCAATGGCCGGAGCGGATGGCGGCGCGCACGCTCGATATGCCGATGTGGGAAGGCGGGCAGCGTATGATGCGGACCGCAGCGCCTGATGCCTTCGCCAATATCGCCGCAGGTGATCGGATCGTCACGGCGAACCGTCTGGCGTTGGAAGCGTGCCGGAAGCGTGCGAACAAGGAACGAGCGGCTGTGCGATGCGCCGTTAACGTCGAAGCGAAGCATAGCAACTAGCAGCGCGCCGCGTCGGTCGTCGCATCTGGCGGAGGATCATTTCAAATGCTTGGCGCGAGGGCTTCGATGATCCGGCAGTCGGCTACGGTGTTGCGGCTACAGGAATCGATCAGCGCATCCAGTTCGCCCGCCAACGCCGTCAGGTCGGCAATCTTGCGGGTGATGGCATCGCGGTGCTGGTTGGCGATGACGTCGACAGCCATGCAGGACTGGTCGCGCCGATCGGCAAGCCCCATCAATTCCCGGACCTGATCGATCGAGAAGCCGAGATCGCGCGCGCGCCGGATGAACGACAGGCGGCGAAGATGCGCGGCGTCATAGGTCCGGTAGTTCGAGGCCGATCGCGCTGGCGCCGGCAGCAAGCCGATCTGCTCGTAATAGCGGATCGTCTCGACCTTGGTGCCGGTCGCCCCGGCCAGTTTTCCGATCGTGAGTTGGCCGGACATGGCGCTTGACCCTCTAGTGACTAGAGGGTGCATATAGGCTGCCGGATCGATTCTATCGAGGTGGCGGAAACATGGCCTGCACGAGCTGCGCGTCCGACAAGGCGGGCACTTTCAACGACCCCAAATGGCGGCGCGCGCTGTGGATCGCGCTCGCGATCAACGGCGCCATGTTCGGCGTCGAGATCGTCGCCGGCATCACCGGGGGATCAAAGGCGCTCCAGGCCGACGCGCTCGACTTCTTCGGTGACACGGCGAATTACGCGATCAGCCTGGGCGTCGCAGGGATGGCCATAGCGTGGCGCGCCCGTGCGGCCATGTTGAAGGGGGCGACCCTCGTGCTGCTCGGCATCTATGTTCTCGCCGCCGCGGGCTGGGCGGCCGTTTACGGCGCCGCGCCCCACGCCGAGGTGATGGGGATCGTCGGCATCGCCGCGCTGATCGCGAACCTTGTGGTGGCGGTAATGCTCTACCGCTTCCGCGAAGGCGACGCGAACATGCGATCGGTCTGGATCTGCTCGCGCAACGACGCGATCGGCAACATCGCCGTCGTCCTGGCCGCGGGCGGCGTCTTCGGCCTGAACAGTGCCTGGCCCGATCTTGTCGTCGCGGCGCTGATGGCGGCGCTGGGTTTGTCGGGCGGCATCCAGATCATGCGGCAGGCCCGTGCCGAGTTGCGGTCCTTTCCGTCTTCCGCGCCCGTCGACTTCCAGGGATCATTACATGGCAGTCGGTAAACTGCTACGGGCAGGGCCGATGCACCGTTTGTCGGCCCTTTTCCTCTGTCTGATGCTCGTGCTGTCGCTCGGGTTCGGATCGGCCGCCCATGCGGCCGAGGGTCCCGGCGTCGAGGTTTCCGTGGGCACCGCGATCGGCCATGCCGATGGCGATGGCGATCAGGTGCCGGCCGATAGCCAGAAGGGCTATCCGCATCATCATGGTGGATGCCACGGCCACGATATCGGCGTTCCGATGGCGCCCGATCCCGTGGCGTCCGTCACCGGACTGCCCGTAGCCTTGTCGGCATGGGACAAGGGTCCGATGCCGCGCGCACCTTCGGACCCGGCGCTGCGACCGCCCCAAGCCTGAGCGACGTCTAAGCTCCGCCGGGCACGCCCGCGCGGAATCCAGCGTTCGTCAGGAGTCCGTTACCCATGCAGCATTTTATCGCGGCCCTTTTGGCCGTGGCGTCGTGCGCGTCGATCGCGCACGCGCAATCATCCGAGCCGGCATCGACCAGTCCCCCGCTCACGCTCGAGCGCGCGCTGGCGCTTGCCGGCGCAGCCGCGCCGACGCTCGAAGCAGCGACAGCGGGGGTGCGGGCGGCCGAGGCCGGTCGCACCGTTGCCGGCTATCGTCCCAACCCGTCGATCGTCGCCGAAACCGAGAATATCGCCGGCAGCGGCCAGTACCGCGGTGTGCGCAGCGCCGAGACGACGGCAGGGCTGGCGTTTCCGATCGAGCTGGGGGGCAAGCGCTCGGCGCGGATCGCCGTCGCCGACGCGATCGGCAACCGCGCCCGGATCGGCTCAGCCTTGGCCGAGGCCGATCTTCGCCTTGCCGTCACCCAGCTCTATATCGAGGCGACTGCGGCGGAACGGCGTCTCGTCACCGCGCGCGAACAGGCGGGGATCGCTCGCGAGGCATTGCGTGCGGCAGGGGTTCGCGTGCAGGCCGGGCGTGCCTCGCCGCTCGAACAGCAGCGCGCCGACGTGCTGCGCATCAACGCCGAGACCGCCGTGGAGCGCGCGCAGCGCCTTGCCGACGTCGCCCGCGACAATCTGGCGCGCCGGATCGGGCAGCCCGTCACCGGCGTCCTCGACATGGCATGGTACGATCGCGTCGAGGGCTATGGGCCGGCGCAGCCGATCGCACCGGACGGCACCCTCGCGCTCGCCGCAGCGCGCGCCGATGCAACCACCGCCGAGGCCCAGGTCAGGCTTGCCCGATCACAGCGCATTCCCGACGTGACGCTCAGCGCCAGCGCGCGGCGTCTCGAAGCGACGAACGACGTCGCCGCGGTGTTCGGCGTGTCGATCCCGATTCCCCTCTTCAACAACGGTCGCGCGGGCGTGACGCAGGCGCGCGCGCAGAGCGATCAGGCACAGGCGCTCCGGCGCGCGGCCGAGCTGGACACCGCGCAGGACATTGCCCGCGCCCAGGTCGAGGTGGCGAATGCGGCCACGTCTGCCCGCAACGCCAGCGGACCGGCACTCGCATCCGCGACCGAGGCCGCGCGAATCGCGCGGATTGGCTACCGCGAGGGCAAGTTCGGGCAGCTCGACCTTCTCGATGCCGAACGCACCCTGTCCGAGACGCGCACTGCCGCGATCGACGCGCTCGCCACCTATCATGACGCCAAGGCACGCCTGGAACGGCTCGTTGCCGCGGTGCCCTCGCTCGAGGAAAACGACCGATGAAGAAGAACATCGTGCGGGCGCTCGCGCCCGTGACACTGGCGATACTCCTGGCCGGGTGCGGCAAGGGCGGTAGCGAGGCGGGCGGCAATGCCGGCGCCGAGAAGACGGAGGCGGCCGAAGGTGCCGAGGGCAAGGAAGCCCCCAAGGATATCGTCACGCTGTCCGCCCAGCAGGTCGCGGACGCCGGTATCGAGGTCACGCGGCCGACCGTAGGCGGCGAAGCCGGCGCGATCGAGCTGTCGGCGACGATCGAGGGCGATCCGCAGGGCGTCCAGGTCGTGTCGGCAGCGGTCGGGGGGCGGCTCGTCGCGCTGACCCGCAATCTCGGCCAGTCGGTCGGGCGCGGCGATCCGCTCGCGATCATTGAGAGCCGCGAGGCGGCCTCGCTCAAGGCCGAGGTGGAAGCGGCCCGCGCCCGCGCCGCCCTCGCCCAATCGAACTTGCGCCGGGAGCAACGCCTGTTCGCCGAGCGCGTATCGCCCGAACAGGATCTCGTCGCCGCACGCACGGCCGCCACGGAAGCCGGCATCGCATTGCGCTTGGCCCAGCAGCAATTGTCGGCGACCGGCAGCGGGGGCGGCGCGCTCAACCGCATCGCCGTTCGCTCTCCGATCGCTGGCCAGGTCATCGCGCGCTCCGCCACGCTCGGCCAGACGGTCGCGGCCGACGCCGAGCTGTTCCGCGTCGCCAATCTCTCCAAGGTCACCGTCACGACGTCGCTGGTGCCGAACGACGCGGGTCGGGTGAAGCCGGGTGCGCGCGTCGAGGTGACGGCTCCCGGTCGCCGCCAAGAGGGACGCGTGACGTTCGTCTCGCCCGTGCTCGACGAGACCACTCGACTGGTGCCGGTGATCGCGACGCTCGACAATACCGGCAGCACGTGGCGGGTCGGCGAGACGGTCAACGTGTCGATCCTCGTGCCCGCCAGCGGGGACCGCACCGTCGCCGTGCCATCGGCCGCGGTGCAGATGATCGAGGACAAGCCGTTCGTGTTCTTCCGCACCCCGACCGGCTTTC
>NZ_CP048422.1:3105000-3356547 GCF_010450875.1 Sphingomonas insulae | reverse complement strand
GATCGCATCGAGGCGGTTGCGGAATTCCGGCGTGAACATCTTCTGCACCGCCTGCTCGTCCTCGCCCTCGCGCGTCAGGTTGCCGAAGCCGACCGTCTCGCGCGCCATGTCCGACGCACCGGCATTGGTGGTCATGATCAGGATCACGTTGCGGAAATCCACCGATTTGCCGTGCTGGTCGGTCAGGCGGCCGTTGTCCATCACCTGCAACAGGATGTTGAACAGGTCCGGATGCGCCTTCTCGATCTCGTCGAGCAGCAGCACGCAATGCGGGTTCTGGTCGACGGCGTCGGTCAGCAGCCCGCCCTGGTCGAAGCCGACATAGCCCGGCGGCGCACCGATCAGCCGGCTGACCGAATGGCGTTCCATATATTCGGACATGTCGAACCGCTGGAGCGGGATGCCCAGGATCGACGACAGCTGCTTGGCGACCTCGGTCTTGCCGACGCCGGTGGGGCCGGTGAACAGGTAATTGCCGATCGGCTTTTCCGGTTCGCGCAGGCCCGCGCGCGCCAGCTTGATCGCCGACGCCAGCTTCTCGATCGCGGCATTCTGGCCGAAGACGACGCGCTTCAGGTCGGTTTCGAGGCTTTCCAGCGCCGCCTTGTCGTCGGTCGATACCGATTTCGGCGGGATGCGCGCCATCGTCGCGATCACCTGTTCGATCTCCTTGGCGGTGATCGTCTTCTTGCGCTTGTTGGCGGGCACCAGCATCTGCATCGCGCCGACCTCGTCGATCACGTCGATCGCCTTGTCCGGCAGCTTGCGGTCGTTGATGTAGCGCGCGCTGAGTTCCACCGCCGACTTGATCGCATCCGGCGTATACTTGACCGAATGATGCTCCTCGAACGCCGAGCGCAGGCCGGCAAGGATCTTGATCGTGTCCTCGATCGTCGGTTCGTTGACGTCGATCTTCTGGAACCGGCGCAGCAGCGCGCGATCCTTTTCGAAGTGGTTGCGGAATTCCTTGTAGGTGGTCGAGCCGATGCAGCGGATCGTGCCACCCGACAGCGCGGGCTTGAGCAGGTTCGACGCGTCCATCGCGCCGCCGCTCGTCGCGCCGGCACCGATCACGGTGTGGATCTCGTCGATGAACAGCACCGCGTGCGGCAGCTTTTCGAGCTCGTTGACGACCGCCTTCAGCCGCTCCTCGAAATCGCCGCGATAGCGGGTGCCGGCAAGCAACGCCCCCATGTCGAGGCTGTAGATCACCGCTTCCTTCAACACGTCGGGAACCTCGCCCTCGACGATCTTGCGCGCGAGGCCTTCGGCGATCGCCGTCTTGCCGACGCCGGGATCGCCGACGTAGAGCGGATTGTTCTTCGACCGGCGGCAGAGGATCTGGATCGTGCGATCCACCTCCGGCCCGCGTCCGATCAGCGGATCGACCTTGCCGATCTTCGCCTTCTCGTTAAGGTCGACGGTGAATTGCTTGAGTGCGCTTTCCGTCTTGCCCTTCTCCTGTCCCTTGGCGGGCTTTTCCTCCTCGGCACCCTTGGGCGTCGAGGCTTCGGCGGCACCGGCGCCCTTGCCGACGCCATGGCTGATGAAGCTGACGGCATCGAGGCGGCTCATGTCCTGCTGCTGCAGGAAATACACCGCATAGCTCTCCCGCTCGCTGAACAGCGCGACGAGCACATTCGCCCCGGTCACCTCGTCGCGGCCAGACGACTGGACGTGCAGGATCGCACGCTGCACCACCCGCTGGAACCCACTGGTCGGCGACGGGTCGGTTGCCGTGTCGACCTTCAGCGCGTCCAGCTCGGTGTCGAGGTAATGCGCGACGGTCGTTTGCAGCTCGCCCAGGTCGACGTGGCATGCCTCCATGACCTTGGAGGCATGTTCGTCGCCGATCAGGGCGAGCAGCAGATGTTCGAGCGTCGCATATTCGTGCCGACGCGATGACGCGGCTTCGAGCGCCTTGTGCAGCGTGGTCTCGAGCGCGGGGGCGAAGGATGGCATTCAGATTACTCCAGTCGGAACGCGGTGCGTGGCCGCGCCCTTTCCAACAATGTCGGTATCGGGTGCGCGTCCATCAAGCTCTTGACACCGCGACCGGGGCAACAGGACGCGGCGGCCGCTCACCGCCTGAACAATGCGTCGGCGCTGGCCCGGTGATCGACCGATCGGTCCCGCGCGGCACGGGTGCGGGCGATCTCGCCCTCCAGCGCCGCGATACGGGCTTCCAGTTCGGCGACGGACAGCGGATCGAGGTCCTGCCGCAGCAGCTCGATCAAAGCGTCGTTGGGACGCGAGGGGGCGTCGTCCAGATCCATGGCTCATCAACGTTGACCCTCGCCCCGGTGATGTCAATAAGGCGCGCAGATCGATCGTGAAGGATGCGACGGGATGAGCGGACTGCCACACACCATGCAGGCGATCGATCCGGAGGCACCCGGTGGGCCGGAGGTGCTGCGCCTGGTCGAACGGCCGGTGCCGGTGCCGGGACCGGGCGAGGTGCTGATCCAGGTCGCCGCCGCCGGCGTCAACCGTCCCGACGTCCTCCAGCGCAAGGGCGGCTACGCACCACCCCCCGGCGCACCGTCGATCCCGGGCCTGGAGATCGCGGGCACGATCGTGGCGGTGGGCGAGGGGGTCGAGGATATGCAGCTGGGCCAGCCGGTCTGCGCCCTGCTGGCGGGCGGCGGCTATGCGCAATATGCCGTGGCACCCGCCGGCCAGTGCCTGCCCGTACCGCACGGGCTGGAGATGGTCGAGGCGGCGGCGATCCCCGAAACGCTCTTCACCGTGTGGACGAACCTGTTCGAGCGGGCGTTCGCCACCGAGGGCGACAGCGTGCTGCTGCACGGCGGCACCAGCGGCATCGGCACGATGGCGATCGCGCTGTCCAACATCTTCGGCCTGACGATCATCGTCACCGCCGGTTCCGATGCGAAATGCGAGAAGGCCCTCGAACTCGGCGCCGACCATGCGATCAACTACAAGACCGAGGATTTCGTCGAGCGGGTGAAGGCGATCACCGCCGGCAAGGGCGTCACCGCGGTTATCGACATGGTCGGCGGTGACTATGTGCCGCGCAACCTGCAATGCCTGGCCGACGACGGGCGCCACGTCTCGATCGCGGTGCAGGGGGGCGCGCAAGCGACCATCCCCTTGTTCGAGATCATGCGCCGCCGCCTGACGCTGACGGGATCGACGCTGCGTCCGCGCGATACCGCGTTCAAGACGCTGGTGGCCGACGAGATCGTGCGGACCGTCTGGCCGCACGTCGAATCCGGTCGGCTGCGCCCGGTGATCGACCGGGTGTTCCCGCTCGGCGAGGCGGCGGCCGCGCATGCCCGCATGGAAGAGGGCGATCACGTCGGCAAGATCGTGCTGACGCCGTAGTGTTCCGACGGCGGTGCGTCGGTTTTCCGTCGCACCTTGCCCTTCACCCCGACGCGCAGTACATCCCACGCTATGACACGGCCGCTCCGGTAAGGGGCGGCCCTATTTATTTCGGACGGAGTTTCCCCGTGGCCCAGCCGCTCATGCCCCATGCGACCGCTTCCTGGATGGTCGACAACACGTCGCTGTCGTTCGACCAGATCGCCGATTTCTGCGGCCTGCACATTCTGGAAGTCCAGGCGATCGCCGACGATACCGCCGCGACCAAGCTGACCGGCCGCGATCCGGTGCGCGCGCACGAGGTGACGCAGGAGGAGGTCGAGAAGGGCCAGGCCGATCCCGCCTATCGCCTGAAGATGATCAAGGGGCCCGAGCAGGTCCGCCGCACCAAGGGCCCGCGGTACACGCCGGTGTCGAAGCGGCAGGACAAGCCGGACGGCATTTCCTGGATCATCCGCAACCATCCCGAGATCACCGATGGCGCGATCAGCAACCTGATCGGCACCACCCGCACGACCATCGCCGCCATTCGCGATCGCAGCCACTGGAACATCGGCAACATCACGCCGAAGGACCCGGTGACGCTGGGCCTCACCACGCAGCGCGAACTGGACGCCGCGGTCGCCAAGGCGTCGAAGGCGTCGGGTAACGAGGCCGCACCGACCGACACCCGGCTGGAGGGCGATCGCGAGGCGCTGATCGCCTCGCTCCGTGCCGAGCGTGATGCGGTGGCGCGCGGCGTGGAGGTCGATCAGAACGACCCGGCGGCCGCCGCCGAGGCGCTGTTCCAGGACCCGTTCAAGCGGTAACATGACGGCCGGGACGACACGTGGTCCCGAAGACGCGAGGCTCGTGACGGGGCGCCGGTCGGTTATGGCCGGCGCCCCGACGTTTGCGCGGGCACAGGCGTGTGCAAAAGGTCTTTTGCACCGACAGTGAGTCTCCGCTAGCCTCCCTCTAATTCCTTGGGAGAGCGCGCATGTGCGACGAACTGACTGCCGCCGACACCGACCGTCACCTGACCCGTCGCCAGCTCGGCGCCGCCGCCGGCGCGATCGGCGCTGCGGTGATGCTGCCCGCGCCGGCGAATGCCAAGGCGGTGACGGGGCGCAACGTCGTCATCACCACGCCCGACGGCCAATGCGACGCGTATTTCACGGCGCCAACCACGGGTAAGCACCCGGCCGTGCTGATGTGGCCCGACATCATGGGTCTTCGTCCGGCGTTCCGCACCATGGCCGATCGCCTCGCCCAGTCGGGCTATGCGGTGCTGGTCTTCAACCAGTTCTACCGTTCGACCAAATCCCCGATCGTCCAGCCCGGCGAATCGTTCGACCAGCCCGCGGTGCGCGAGCGCATCACGCCCTGGCGCGCAGCCCTGACGCCGGCGGCGACGACCAGCGACGGCAAGACCTTCGTCGCGTTCCTCGACAAGCAGAAGGAGGTCGATACGAAGCGCGGCGTCGGCAGCGCCGGTTATTGCATGGGTGGCCCGATGGTGATGCGCACGGCCGCCGCCGTGCCGGCACGCGTCCATGCCGGCGCCTCGTTCCACGGTGCCGGACTGGTCAGCGACGCACCCGACAGCCCGCACCGGCTCGTCCCGCAATTGCGGGGCGGCTATCTGATCGCGATCGCGAGCAACGACGACGCCCGCAGCCCGAACGACAAGGTCGCGCTGCGCGAGGCGTTCGCCGCCGCCAAACGTCCGGCCGAGATCGAGGTTTATGACGGCGCGATGCATGGCTGGTGCGTGATCGACAGCAAGGTCTACAACCAGCCGCAGGCCGAACGGGCCTGGGGCCGGATGCTCGACCTGTTCGCCAAGACCCTGTGACGGAGCAGGGGGCGTGACCGCTGACCTGACACTCTACACCAACCCCATGTCGCGCGGCCGGATCGCCCGCTGGATGCTCGAAGAAGTCGGCGCGGACTATGAGGTCGTGCTGCTCGACTATGCTGCGACCATGAAGCAGCAGCCGTTCCTGGCGATCAACCCGATGGGCAAGGTTCCCGCGATCGTCCACCACGGCAGGACGGTGACCGAATGCGCCGCGGTCTGCGCCTATCTGGCCGAGGCATTTCCCGATTCAGGCCTTGCGCCAAACGCCGACGAACGCGCGGATTATTACCGCTGGCTGTTCTTCGCCGCCGGACCGGTGGAGGCGGCGGTGACCAACCGATCGCTGGGCGTGGTGCCGACCGACCAGCAGCGGCGAATGGTCGGCTATGGCGATTACGACCGCGTGGTCGACGTGCTCGAACAGGCGGTGGCGGCACACGCATATATTGCCGGTGACCGCTTCACCGCGGCGGATGTCTATGTCGGGTCTCAGGTGATCTGGGGCGTGCAATTCGGTTCGCTGCCGAAGCGTGACGCATTCGACGCCTATGTCGCCCGCCTGGTGAAGCGCGATGCCTATGTCCGCGCCGCGGCGCTGGACGACGCGGCGATGGCGCCAGCGGCCTGAGCCCATGAGGCGTGGACGCGAGGGGCTCGTATTGCCCGCTCCATAACCCTGGTTCGTGCCGGGGCACCATGCTTCGGTCAGGCGTGGAGCCGCGCAGAGGGCAGTCGCCGTCCTGCGACGCTGCAGGGTGCGCGGGAATTGATATGCCGCGCCCGTGTACCGTCGGCGTCGTCCCTGGTCAGGGAGCGTGAAGCGGTCCGGGATGCATCACCTCCGCGTCTCCTGCACGAACCATGTGGCGTTCCGGGGTCGCGTTTGCGTCGGCCCATCATGGGGCTGTTGCGCTGCACCGGCTCGGGGCCAGCTTTCCGCGCAGAGTTCGACCCCGAACGGTTCGGGAGTGCGGGAGGGGGGCGGCAACGCGTCGGGGGTGGATCAGCGCCCGCTCCGGCGAAGTGGCAACGCGGCCATGACTGCGTCCCGCTCCGCCGGCGTCATCACGCTCCACGTCGCGATTTCGTCGAGCGTGCGGGCGCAGCCGCGACAGAGGTCGGCATCGTCGATCGCGCACACGCCCGTACACGGGGTGACGATCGCCACCGCCGCCGCCCGCTCGATCACCATGACGGACAGGCGGCGGGGGTGACCGCGCCGCCCTGCATCAGAGTGCGATCACCGCGTTGAGGAAGTCCGGGATCGGACCGTTCCAGCCGTCGTCCGGACCATCGTCGCGCTCGTCCCGGTGTGGGCGGCGATCGTTGCGATCGTCGCGGCGGACGTCGCGGCGGGGTGGCGGGGCAAACGTGGGTTCGATGCGCGACCCGCGTTGCGGGCGTTCCGACGGACGCGGTGCCGCTTCGCTACCCGCATCGCGATCCGCCTGCGGCGATGCACCGGCCTCAACCGTGACCTCCGGCGTCGGTGCGCGCGGCGTGCGCTCGCGGCGGCCCTCGGCGCGCGGCGCGCGTTCGCGGCGACCGCGGCGCGGTTCCTCGGCTGCCGGCGCGTCTGCCTCCGGTGTATCGCCGAGTTCCAGCCGGTCAATCTTCTGGCCGGTCAGCTTTTCGATGTTCTGAATGTTCTCCGCGTCTTCCGCGGTCACCAGGGTGAAGGCGATGCCGGTGGCGCCACCGCGGCCGGTTCGGCCGATGCGATGGACGTAATCGTCGGGATGCCAGGGTGCATCGAAGTTGAAGACGTGGCTGACGCCCTTGATGTCCAGCCCGCGTGCCGCGACGTCCGACGCGACCAGGATGTTGATCTTGCCGTCCTTGAACAGGTCGAGCTCGGCGATCCGCTGCGCCTGTTCCATGTCGCCATGGATTTCGCCCGACTTGAAGCCATGGCTTTTCAAGCTCTTGTTGAGTTCGCGCACCGTCGTCTTGCGGTTGCAGAAGATGATGGCGTTGCGTACCTCGTCCTGCCCGAGCAGGCGGCGCAGCGCGTCGCGCTTCTTGAATGCGGTGCCGGACACGGGGACCAGCCACTGCTTGATGTTGAGGTTGGTCGACGCCGGGCGCGACACCTCGATCGTCTTGGGATTCTCGAGGAACTTGTCGGCCAGCCGCTTGATCGGAGCCGGCATCGTCGCCGAAAACAGCAGCGTCTGGCGTTGCTTCGGCAATTTGGTGCAGATCTCCTCGATATCGGGGATGAACCCCATGTCGAGCATCCGGTCCGCCTCGTCGATCACCAGCATCGAACAGCCGGTGAGCAGGATGTTGCCGCGACCGAACAGGTCCATCAGCCGGCCCGGCGTCGCGATCAGCACGTCGACGCCCTTTTCCAGCGCCTTGATCTGGTCGCCCATCGACACGCCGCCGATCAGCAGCGCCATCGACAGCTTGGTGCCGGCACCGTATTTCTCGAAATTCTCGGCGACCTGCGCGGCGAGTTCGCGCGTCGGCTCCAGGATCAGGCTGCGCGGCATGCGGGCGCGGCTGCGGCCGTGCGCCAGGATGTCGATCATCGGCAGCACGAACGCGGCGGTCTTGCCGGTGCCGGTCTGGGCGATGCCGATCAGGTCGCGCATCATCAGTACCGATGGGATCGCCTGCGCCTGGATCGGCGTCGGTTCGGTGTAGCCGGCGTCGGTAACCGCGCTCAGCAGTTCGTCGGAAAGGCCGAGGTCGGCGAAGCTCATGCCATCAGGCTCATGCAAGGGTCCGGATAAAGACGGCGACGCAGGTGCGCAGCAACGCCATGCCGCGCGCTTGCGGATTTGCGGGCAAAAGTCAAGAAAACGCGGTCAGCGCGCGGCTTCGAGCGTCTTGAACGTGGCGATTTCGCAACTGGCGCCCGATCGCATGCGGATGACGTCGCGTTTTGCGCAGACCTGGCCGTCCGCCGCCGGGCGCAGGTAGAAGCCGTTGTAGAAGTCCATCGGGCCGCAATCGTCGTCCAGCCGGGCACGCAGCCGCCGGCCGCCCTCCATCACCAGATCGACCGCGCCCGGTTCGACGATCATCGCGCCGCCCATTTCGGCGACGGCGACGCATTTGGGGCCCTTCTTCTCGCGATATCTGACCGGCGGAGTCGCGCGGACCCGCGCCATCGTACGCGATGGCGTCATGCGGGGGACGCGGATGATGACGCGCTGGTGCACCGTCACCTGCGCATAGTCCACGCCGTCGCGCTGCATCGCCGAATCGCCGGCGGCGGCCAGGGCAGGGGCGGCAAGGGCGAGCAGGGAGGCGGGAATCGCGGAATGCACCATGTCAGGCGTCGCGTCCTAACCCCGATCGTTGAACGGGCGATGAACTTGGCCTAGCAAGCCCGCACATGACGCCTGCCCAGAATGCCATGCTGGATGCCCTTGCCGCGACATTGGGGCCGAGGGGGATCGTCACCGATCCGGCCGACATTGCGCCCTGGGAAACCGATTGGCGTCGCCGCTTCCACGGCCATGCCCCCGCCATGCTGGCCCCCGCCTCGACGCGGGAGGTCGCCGCCGTGGTCGCCGCCGCCGCCGCGCACCGTGTGCCGCTGGTACCGCAGGGCGGCAACAGTTCGATGGTGGGCGGGGCGACCCCGCCGGCCGACGGATCGGCGCTGATCCTGTCGCTCAGGCGCATGAATGCGATCCGGTCGGTCGATGCCGCGGCCGGGCTCGCCGTGGCGGAGGCAGGGGTGATCCTGTCCGACCTGCACGATGCCGCGCTGGCGGTGGAGCGTCGCTTTCCGCTGACGCTGGGCGCGAAGGGCAATGCGACCGTCGGTGGCCTCGTCTCGACCAATGCCGGCGGTACGCAGGTGCTCCGCTTCGGTTCGATGCGCGGACTGGTCGCGGGGCTGGAGGTCGTGCTGGCCGACGGCAGTATCCACGACGGGCTTGCCGCGCTGAAGAAGGACAATCGGGGCTACGACCTGACGCAATTGCTGATCGGGGCGGAGGGGACGCTGGGGGTGGTCACTGCGGCGACGCTGCGGCTGGTGCCGGTTCCGGCGTCGCGCACCACCGCCTGGGCCGCGGCGGCCGATCCGCAGGCGGCGCTCGCGCTGCTGCGCCGCTTCCAGTCGGCGACGGAGGCGTTGGAGAGCTTCGAGATCCTGCCGCGCGAGTCGCTGGCCGCGGTGCTGGCGCATGTACCGGGCCTCCGTGCGCCGCTGGACGGGGAGCATGGCTGGCACCTGCTGATCGAACATACCGACGATGCGGGTGCGGCCCTGATGGAGCGATTGCTCGCGCAGGCGCTGGACGATGGCCTGATCGATGATGCGACGATCGCGGCCAGCGATGCGCAGGCCGCGACGTTCTGGCGCATCCGCGAGTCGATTTCCGATTCGGAACGTGCGCTGGGCCCTGCATCGCAGCACGACCTGTCGGTCCCGGTCGATGCGATGCCCCGTTTCATGATCGAGGCGGCGGCAGCGTGCGAGGCGCGCTTCCCCGGAACGCATGCCAGCGGGTTCGGCCACCTCGGCGACGGCAACATCCATTTTCATGTCCGCAGCGCCCCCGGCACCGATCCGGCGCGCTGGTATGCCGAGGATGTTCCGGTGGTGACCCGTTTCGTCGACGACCTCGTCATCGCCGCGGGCGGATCGATCGCCGCGGAACACGGCATCGGCCAGATGAAGCGCGACGAGCTGGAACGCCTGTCGTCGCCCGCCCGTCTGACCGCGCTGCATGCGGTCAAGGCGGCGATGGACCCGCTCGGCATCCTCAATCCCGGCAAACTCGTGGCGCTTGCGCCGAAGCCTCCCGCCCAATAGAGCAGCGCGCCAACCGTGGCCCAGTGGCGGCCCGGCCGCAAAACACCCGAATACGGAGAGAGTTCCGATGGCCAGCGCGCCGCTTCCCCTGTTCTACAACGGCCTGGAGCCGCTCTCGAGCGAAACCCACGCCAATTGGAAGGTCCGCCAGCAGGACAGCGCGCCTTTCCTGGTCGGCCAGCATGCCATTCCGATCACGACCGATGAATTCCCGCTGGTCCAGCGCCACATGCCGATCGTCTTCTCGGTAGGCGACGATGCCATTCCGCTGGGTCTGATGGGCCTCAACGAAGGCGTGAACGTCTTCATGGGCGACGACGGAAAGCTGACCGAGACGAACTTCTACGTCCCCGCCTATATCCGTCGCTATCCCTACATGCTAGCACGCCTGCGTCCCGATGCCGACGAGCTGTCGCTGTGCTTCGACCCGACGTCCGAGGCGATCGGCGCCTTCGACGACGGCGATGCTTTGTTCGAGGACGGCCAGCCGAGCCAGGTCACCAAGGCGATCCTCGATTTCGCCGAGCAGTTCGAGCAGGCCGGCGCCCGTACGCAGGCGTTCATGAACGAACTGCGCGAGCAGGACCTGCTGATGGAAGGCGAGGTCACCATCCAGACCGACGATACCCAGCAGCCGTTCATCTATCGCGGTTTCCAGATGATCAACGAGGAGAAGCTGGCTGGCCTGCGCGGTGACCAGCTGCGCAAGATGTCGCAGTCCGGCATGCTGCCGCTGCTGTACGCACACCTCTTCTCGCTGTCGCTGATGCGCGAGATCTTCGCGCGCCAGGCACAGCTCGGCAAGGTGCCGCAGCCGCAGCTCGGCTGATCCCCCGGTCCGGGGGCGGCGTGGCCGGCCCCGGATCGCTCGGTCGCCCGATTGCGTGTCGAAGGCTTTGCGGTGGCGCGATCATGGATCGCCTCCGCTCTATCCAGTCCCTCTTGACCTCGACGCGGGTGCGGGGGACGGTTGCGCCCTCACGATCGAGGGCTCGGCATGGCAGGACTTCCCCGCGGCGAACGCTATTCCAGCGTCGCCATCGCGTTTCACTGGACGATCGCGGTGCTGGTCATCGCCAACCTCGTCATCGGGATCGGCCATGACGCCATTCCGGCCCTTCGCGCCTTCATGGGGGCGCACAAGGCGATCGGCATCACCGTGCTGGTGCTGACCGCCGGCCGGATCGCCTGGCGTCTGGCGCATCGCCCGCCCGCTCTGCCCGCCGGCACGCCTGCGTGGGAGAAGGGCGTGGCGCATGCGACGCACTGGACGCTGTACCTGTTGATGATCGCCATGCCCCTGACCGGCTGGCTGATGGTGTCCGGCCCCGGCCCCCACCGTCCGTTCCTGTGGTTCGGCCTGTTCGATATTCCGTTGCTGCCTGTCGGCAAGGGCCTGTCGGACCTGGGCCATGATGCGCATGGCCTGCTCGGCTGGCTGATGCTGGCACTGGTAGTGCTGCACATCGCCGCCGCCCTGCGCCACCACCTGCTGTTGCGCGATACAGTGCTCGTTCGCATGGCACCGATGCTGCGTCGCGGATCGCGCTGAGGCGGCCTGTCGCGTCGATCGAACCGGCTAGTCTGCGTGCTTGCGGAGGAAAATTAAGGGTTTCGCAACGCAGGGGTTGAACCAAATAGGCGCTCACTTATTTAGTATCCGTACGGCGCTCGTGTCCCCCCTTTCGCGAGCCCGTATGGCGCACTTTTAGTGCGCCTCCTCCCTGAACCTTGGCCACCTCGTGCTTCTGCACGGGGTGGTTTTTTTATGGACTATTCGGCGGCGATCGCCAGAGCGCCGCTGCCGGTACCGCGTCCACCAAGTGCCTCGTCCTCGACCGCGGCCAGCATGCGCCGCACCATCGCCACCGTCCGCGCCATGCCGGGGCCGGGGCGATCGAGCGCATGGTCGAGATAGAGTGCCCGATCGATCTCGATCTGGATGGCGTGCACGTTTCGCTGCGGTGCCGCATGCCGTTCCAGGATATGGCCACCCGCATAGGGCGTGTTGAGTGCCGAGCGGACGCCCATCGTCATCGCCTCCGCTTCCAGCCGCGCGACAAAGCGACTGGCCGCTGCCTGCCCGAACCGATCGCCGATCACCACCTGCGCATGGCTGCCGACCGGCGGCATGGAATGCAGGTCGATCAGCACGGCGATGCCGAACCGCGCCCGCGCGGCCTCCAGCAATTCGGCGAGCGCTGTGTGATAGGGGCGGTGATCCTGTGTGATCCGCGCTGCCACTTCGGCCGCACTGAAGCGCCGACGCCACAGGTCGCCGGCGGCACCGGCACGCCGCGGTACCAATCCCAGCCCGCTGCGCAGCTTGGCCGATTGAGCCGGCTGGGCCTGTGGTCGCGCGCCCTCGTCGACCTTGGGATCACGCTCGGCCTCGCTACGGTTGAGATCGATCCAGGCGCGCGCCCGCCGCTGGATCAGCATCGTCTCCACGGTCCGCGCCTCCTGTGCCACCAGGTCGACGTAGCGATCCTCCAGCACGATCAACGATGCCTCGGGCAGTCGCAGCGCGGCCCGCAGCACGAGCGGATAGTCGCGGCCGGCATGCGGCACCGACACGATTACGGGGCTCAGGGGCACGGGGCTGAGGGGAGCGGAGTTCAGGGACATGGGGCTTGAGGCGGCCTCCGTGCCCGTCGGTTCGCCGATCCGTTCGTAGGAAGCGTCCATCTGTGGCACGTCCTAGCGGTTTTGCGCGTTCGGTGCGCTGGAATTCTTTACACCTGCCGGTCATAGACGAAGGCCGTTGCGAATGGGGACCGACAAGGCGATGATCCGAATCCTGCTGGCCGAAGACGACCAGGTCATGCGCGAGTATCTGACCCGGGCGCTGGAGCGCGCCGGCTATGCCGTGTCGCCGGTCGATCGCGGCACCGCGGCGATCCCGTTGCTCGAAACCGAAACGTTCGATCTGTTGCTGACCGATATCGTCATGCCCGAGATGGACGGGATCGAACTCGCCCGTCGTGCGGGCGAGATGGTGCCGGGTCTGCGCGTCATGTTCATCACCGGTTTCGCCGCGGTGACGCTGAAGGCCGGACGCGAGATGCCGAATGCCCGCGTCCTGTCGAAGCCCTTCCACCTCCGCGACCTCGTCGCCGAAGTCGATCGCGTGTTCGAGATGGGCAGTGCCAGCGGGCTGAATTGAATTAAACCGCATTGACCGCTTGCCAGCCCGGATAAGCCCGGCTAATGGCCCACCTCCGGCGGGCGTGTAGCTCAGTGGTAGAGCACTGTGTTGACATCGCAGGGGTCGCAAGTTCAATCCTTGCCACGCCCACCATCGAAAACCCCGCTAGGCCAATGGCTTAGCGGGGTTTTTGTTTTTCGTTGCCGGCGTAACGCACATCTGCGCTCGCTTCTGGGTTATCGTTCGGGTTCAACCGGAGAGAACCGGCTTGGGATGGCCGTATCTGATTGAACGGCGTCATCCGCGCCAGCACGCTGCATTTCGGCCGAGGCGTTCTGCAAGGCTGCCGAGTGGTTTTGACACTCGTTTCGATGCGGAGGCGATGGAAAAAGTCGCCCGGGATCGCATGGTTACGCGCTGCCGCGACGGTCTATGTCGACCGTGAGCCCGGAGGGCCAATCCGCCGGTAAGTTTGCTGGCCGTCGCTTAAGCCGGGTCATGAACACCCGGCCGAACATTGTTGCACAATCGCGCCAATCCTAGCGGCGCGCTCGCCAGGTCATTATGGCGACCAGCAATGCTAGGCCGAACCACGTCAGCGCATATATCAGGTGGCTGTTGTGAAAGCGTACGACGGTCAACCCGCCGCGGGGCCAGCCGGTGCGTGGTTCCGAGGCATCGATGAAATAGGGGGCGACGGGACCGACGTGTTTGGCCGCAGCGATCGCCGCGACGTCGCGCGAGTACCAGCGGGCGGCGGCGGGATCGTTGTAGCGCAGGAAGCCTCCGCCGGGCTCGCTGAGCCTCAGCAGGCCACGAACGGTTCGGCTGGCGGGAGAGGGGGCTACGCCGCCGCGATGGTCGCCGGGAACGAAGCCGCGGTTGACGAGCACGGTGATGCCATTGGCCGTATTGAACGGGGTCATCACCCAGAAGCCACCACCGAGTTCCGTCACTGCCTGGACATAGGTGTCGGCGCCGGTTCGATAGCGGCCGGTCGCGATGATCGGCGTATAGGCAGCGCCGGCACTTATCGTCTGCCAGCGCGCCGGTCCGGGCGGTGCGATCGGCGGCTGGTGCAGTTGCCGCTCGGTCTGGGCGATCAGAGCCAGTTTCCACGTCCGGCGCTGGAGCTGCCACACGCCGAGCGCAGCCAGCAGGACGATCGTGGCGACCAGCAGCCCGGTGACGATCGCCCGCCGTCGCATCACATGCCTTTCCCTCGCGCGGAGGTCGTCACATGCCGCTCATGTCTCCGGAGGCCATGCCGGGCATCATATTGGCGTTCATGTGGAACATCACCCACAGCGACCCCGCCAGACAGATGGTGACGACGATGATCGTGAAGATCAGCGCCATCAGCGTCCAGCCGTTCTCGGACTTGGAGTTCATGTGCAGGAAGTAGATCATGTGGACGACGATCTGCACCAGCGCGAACACCATCACGATACCGGCGGTGACCCGCGTGTCGGTGATGATGCCGCTCATCACCAGGCCGAACGGCACGGCGGTGAGGATCACCGACAGGACGAAGCCGATGATATAGTCCTTGCGGGTGCCGTGCGCCTCTTCGGAAGAATGGCCGTGGCCATGCGCATCATCGGCATGGTCGTGGTGCGGCTGGCCGGCGACCGGATTGTCGATGCTCATCGCAGCACTCCCAGCAGGTAGACGAAGGTGAAGACGCCGATCCAGATCACGTCGAGGAAATGCCAGAACAGCGACAGGCATTGCAGGCGCCGCTGGTTGGCGGCGATCAGGCCCTTGCGACCGACCTGTACCATCAGCGTCACCAGCCAGATGAGGCCGAAGGTGACGTGCAGGCCATGCGTGCCGACGAGGGTGAAGAACGACGACAGGAAGGCGCTGCGCTGCGGTCCGGCGCCTTCATGGATCAGGTTGGCGAATTCGTAGAGTTCGATGCAGAGGAAGGCGAGGCCGAAGAGGCCGGTGATCGCCAGCCAGCCCTGTACCGCACGGACCTTGCCGTCGTTCATCGCCAGCATCGCGAAGCCGTAGGTGATCGACGACAGCAGCAGCATCGAGGTGTTGAGCGCCACCAGCGGCAGCTCGAAGATCTCATGCGGCTGCGGCCCGCCGGCATAGCTGCCGCCGAACACGCCATAGGACGCGAACAGCATCGCGAAGATCAGGCAATCGCTCATCAGGTACAGCCAGAAGCCCAACATGGTGCTGCCCCCGGCGTCGTGATGATGTTCGTCCGTCTCGTAGAATATCGGGGCCTGAGCGCCGGGGGGATGGTTGCTTCGGTCATGGTCCTCAGGCTCCCGCAACGGCGGCACGCGCTTCCAGCTGCCGGGTGCGCTCGTCCTCGGCTTCGGTCACGTCGGCGGCGGGGATGTAATAATCGCGGTCGTAGTTGAAGGTATGGCCGATCGCGACCGCCAGCAGCCCGACGAAGGCCAGCCCGGCGAGCCACCAGATGTACCAGATCATCGCGATGGCGAACACCGCGGACAGGCCCGCCAGGATCACCCCCGCGCCCGTGTTGCGCGGCATGTGAATGTCGCGGAACCCGGCCACCGGACGTTCGGCATGTTGCGCCTTCATGTCGTACCACGCGTCGAGGTCGTGGACGACGGGGGTGAACGCGAAGTTATAGGCCGGTGGTGGCGACGATGTCGCCCATTCCAGGCTGCGCGCGTTCCACGGATCGCCTGTTGTGTCGCGCAGCGCTTCACGGTTGCGCACGCTGACGAACAGCTGGATCAGGAAGGCGGCGATGCCGATGGCGATCATAACGGCACCGATTGCGGCGATGACGAACCAGATCTGCAACGACGGATCCTCGAAGTGGCGCAGGCGCCGCGTCACGCCCATCAGGCCGAGCACGTAGAGCGGCATGAACGCGACGTAGAAGCCGATCGTCCAGAACCAGAAGCTGATCGTGCCCCAGAACTTGTCGAGGCGGAAACCGAACGCTTTCGGGAACCAATAGTTGATCCCGGCGAACATCCCGAACAGCACGCCGCCGATGATGACGTTGTGGAAGTGGGCGACCAGGAACAGCGAGTTGTGCAGCACGAAGTCGGCCGGTGGTACCGCCAGCAGCACCCCGGTCATGCCGCCGATGACGAAGGTGATCATGAACGCGATCGTCCACATCATCGGCAGTTCGAAGCGGATGCGCCCCTTGTACATGGTGAACAGCCAGTTGAAGATCTTCGCGCCCGTCGGGATCGAGATGATCATCGTGGTGATGCCGAAGAACGAATTGACGCTCGCCCCCGACCCCATGGTGAAGAAGTGGTGCAGCCAGACGAGGTACGCCAGGATGGTGATGACCAGCAGCGCGTAGACCATCGACGTATAGCCGAACAGGCGCTTGCCCGAGAAGGTCGAGGTGATTTCGGAGAACACGCCGAACGCCGGCAGGATCAGGATGTAGACCTCCGGATGGCCCCAGATCCAGATCATGTTGGTATACATCATGGGGTTGCCGCCCATGGTGTTGGTGAAGAAGTGCGTGCCGAGATACCGGTCGAGGCTGAGCATCGCCAGCACCGCGGTCAGCACCGGGAAGGCGGCGACGATCAGCACGTTGGTGGCGAGCGCCGACCAGGTGAAGATCGGCATCTTCATGAGGTTCATGCCGGGCGCGCGCATCTTGATGATGGTGGCGAGCAGGTTGACGCCGGACAACAGGGTGCCGACGCCCGCCACCTGCAGCGCCCATATGTAATAGTCGACCCCGACATCGGGCGAATAGTCGAGCCCTGACAGCGGTGCCATCGCCAGCCAGCCGGTCCGCGCGAATTCACCGACGAACAGGCTGACCATGACGATCGCGGCGCCCGCCGCGGTCATCCAGAAGCTGAAGTTGTTGAGGAACGGGAACGACACGTCGCGTGCGCCGATCTGCAACGGCACGACATAGTTCATCAGGCCGGTGACGAACGGCATCGCGACGAAGAAGATCATGATGACGCCGTGCGCGGTGAACACCTGGTCGTAATGGTGTGCGGGCAGGAAACCGTCGTTGGCGCCGAACGCCATCGCCTGTTGCGCGCGCATCATCAGTGCATCGGCGAAGCCGCGCAGCAGCATGACGATGCCGAGCACCATGTACATGATGCCGATCTTCTTGTGGTCGACGGAGGTGAACCACTCCTTCCACAGATAGCCCCACACCTTGAAATAGGTGAGTGCGCCGACGACCGCGAGGCCGCCGATCGCGACGCCCGCGAAGGTGGCGATCAGGATCGGTTCGTGGATCGGGAAGCTGTCGAGCGTCAGCCGCCCGAAAATGGTCTTGAGCAATGCATCGGACATGGTGTTCGTCCTAGGATCGAGCGGCCGCACGACCGGCGAAGATCGCCGGAAGGGGGTCGATAGAAGTCATGGAGCGGTTGGCCTGGCTGCCGGGCTCGCTGCTGCCGGGGGCGGCCCCGCGTGGCGCATTGCGGTGAGGGCTGCTGCCCTTTTCCTCCGGCTCCTTCAGCAAGGCGCCCTTCGCCTCGCTGCCGCGCATGTGACCGCCGTTGTTGACCGGCGTGCCATGGCCGCTGGCGCGACGAGGGTCCTTGGACCCGTCCTGCATCATCGTCGCCTGCATGCAGGTTTCGCCCGGCTTCGTGCACATGCCGACGATGCGATCGAACAATTCGGGGGCGACGGAGGCATAGCGGATCGCCGGCACCTTCTCGCTGGGCTTTTCCAGCTGGACGTAGGTCGGCAGATCGAGCCGCTTCTGCGCGGCGCGCGCCTCCGACGCCCATTTGGCGAAGCCGGCATCGTCCATGCTGTCGACGGTGAAGTGCATGTCCGAGAAGCCCGCGCCGCTGTAGTTGGCGCTGAACCCATCGAAGCGGCCGGGCTTGTTCAGCACCGCGTGCAGGCGCGTCTCCATGCCCGGCATCGAATAGATCATGCCCGCCATCGCCGGGACGTAGAAGGTGTTCATCACCGACGACGAGGTGATACGGAAGCGGACCTGGCGGTTCATCGGCAGGACCAATTCGTTGACGGTCGCGATGCCCTGTTCAGGATAGATGAACAGCCACTTCCAGTCGAGCGACACCACCTGGATTTCCAGCGGCTTCGCGTTCTTCGCCAGCATCTTGCCCGGCTCGATCCGGGCCAGCGGCCGATAGGGGTCGAGGCTGTGCGTGCTGATCCACGTCAGCGCGCCGAGCGCGATGATGATCATCAGCGGCGCCGACCAGATGATGAGTTCCAGCCCGGTCGAATGGTCCCAGTCGGGGGCGTATTCGGCATCCTCGTTGCCGTGCCGGTACTTCCACGCGAACAGGACCGTCAGCACCATCACGGGTATGATGATCAGCAGCATCAGCCCGGTCGACCACAGGATCAGATGCGCCTGTTGCCGGGCGACGTCACCGGAAGGATTCATCACCACCAGATCGCAACCGCCCAGCAGGACGGGCGCGAGGAGCGCGGCGGCAGCGGCGCGAAGCCGCATGGGGGAGAACGTGGGAGTTCGCATCGTCATGTCCGCTACGCCCCTGTGCTGCGCTGCAAAATAGGACATTTTGTCCTATCCCAACCGCTGGAGGATGACGGTATGAAAGTGCGTTAGGGCCGCGTCCAAAGGCGGGCGGGGTGCGTTGATGACCGAATGGCCACCGGGCCGTGAGACGACAGGACTGCGATACATGGCTGCTTCCGCCCATTCCGCACCGCTCGAACGCGATGCCCGTGCCGTCAACACGCGGGGCGACCATGAGGTCCGTCCGGGCGAGATCGCGATCGGCGTCATCATCGGCCGCACATCCGAATTCTTCGACTTCTTCTGCTACGCCATCGCTTCGGTCATCGTCTTTCCGGCGCTGGTCTTTCCCTATGTCGACCGGCTGACGGGCACGCTCTGGTCGTTCGCGCTGTTCCCGCTGGCGTTCATCGCCCGGCCGATCGGCACGCAGATCTTCATGTGGGTCGACCGCGAATACGGACGCGGGACCAAGCTGACGATCGCGCTGTTCCTGCTCGGCACCTCGACCGTGTCGCTCGCCTTCCTGCCCGGCTATGCCGAGGTCGGCGCGGCATCGGCGTTCCTGCTCGCGGCGTTCCGCATCGGCCAGGGGCTGGCGCTGGGCGGCGCGTGGGACGGCCTGGCGTCGCTGCTGGCGCTCAACGCCCCCCCCGAGAAGCGCGGCTGGTATGCGATGGTGCCGCAGCTGGGCGCACCGCTGGGCCTCATCGTGGCAAGCGCGCTTTTCGCCTTCTTCCTCGCCAACATGGACATGGTCGATTTCCTGTCCTGGGGCTGGCGCTATCCCTTTTTCGTCGCCTTCGCGCTGAACGTCGTCGCGCTGTTCGCACGGCTGCGCATCGTGGTGACGCCCGAATATACCGAGCTGTTCAAGAGCCGCGAACTGACCCCGTCACGCGTCACCGCGACGGTCAAGGCGCAGTGGCGCAACATCATCATCGGCGCGTTCGCACCGCTGGCGAGCTTTGCCCTGTTCCACATGATGACGGTGTTCCCGCTGTCGTGGATCGCGCTGTTCACCCGCGAGGACATCGCGCGTTTCCTGGGGATCGAGATCATCGGCGCCTTCTTCGGCTTGGGCGCGGTGGTGATTTCGGGGCTGCTCGCCGACCGGATCGGCCGGCGATCGGTGCTGGGCTATACCGCCGCGGCGATCGCGGTGTTCAGCGGCTTTGCGCCGCAGCTGCTCGCCGGTGGCGATGCGGGTGAACTGGCGTTCATGATCGGCGGCTTCGTGCTGCTGGGGCTTGCGTTCGGCCAGTCGTCCGGCGCGGTGACCAACAACTTCCCGAAGCGGGCGCGGTATACCGGCGCGGCGCTGACGTCGGATCTCGCATGGCTGTTCGGCGCCGGCTTTGCGCCGCTCGCCGCGCTGGTGCTGGCTAGCCAGTTCGGCCTGGTCGCCGCGGGCGGCTATCTGTTGTCGGGCGCGCTGGCGACGCTCGCCGCGCTGGGGCTGAACAAGGAACTGGCGCGCCGGCTGGATTGAGGGCGACGTCGTTCGGCTGGTAGCCGTTCCCCGGCGGAGGCCGGGTCCGGTTGGGAAGGCTTCGGTGGTAGAGCCGGTGCCTCCCCCGACCGGGTTCCGTTCTCCGCAGGGGACGCGTTACTTTGGTGGGTCAGTCGTTGCCCATCCCGCCCATGTTGCCGCCGCCGAAGCCGCCGCCACGGCCATGACCGCCGTGGCCGCCGCCGCGGCCGCGTCCCGGGCCGCCGTGCCGCTTGTCCGGACCCGCGGCGCGGGCGGCGACGTGGGGGAGTTCGTCCCAGGTAAGCTTGCCGTCCTTCCTGGTGTCGAGCGATGCAAAGCGCTTGTCTGCGGCATCGGCAAATTCCCGAGCATCGACGCCGCGATTGAAGTTGCGGTCCGCCGCGGTGATCGGTTCGGGCAGATCGAAATAGCTGAATCGCGCCGCACCCAGCTTGCCGGCGTCATAGGCGGGCGCTTTCGCGGCACCGTCGCCCGAATCGGAACTGCTCGCCATGATCCCCGGACCGCCGTCGCCCGACCGGACTTCCGGTGCGATCGTGTTTTCGTAATAGTCGATGTCGTCGGGATCGATCTCTCCGTCATGCTTGCGATCGAGCGTCGCGAAGAAACGGCTGGCGTCCGCATGGAATTCGGCGAGCGTGACGATGCCGTCGTGGTTCGCGTCGACGGCGGCGAACCAGGCGCGTTCGGGATCGGGCTCCGCCTCCGTCGCGTGATACGGTTCGCCCATCGGGCTGATGAACGTGCGACGATGCCCCTGCGCCGTGACGGCGGCAGCGCTGCCGGCGAGCAGCAGGACGGCGACGAAGGCGACGGTGCGTGGCATGGCGTTTCCCCGAGGTTCCGCACCGATCAACCAGCGATATGTTTCCGGCGGATGTCTGAGTGCAGCTGCCTCTTGCATCCGGCGGATATCCTGCGGAAACAAATGCGCGGCAAGAAAGGCCGATGATGAGCCAACACCAGACGACCAGCGCTCAGGACGATGAACCGGCCGCGATCCTGGTCGTCGACGACGACCGCGAGATCCGCACGCTGCTGACCCAGAGCCTGGGCGCGCGCGGCTATCGCGTCAGCGCCGCCGCCAACACGCGCGAGATGGATGCGGTCCTGGATCGTGAGCGGATCGATGCGGTCCTGCTTGACGTGATGATGCCGGGCGAGGACGGCATCTCCGCCTGTCGCCGGATCACCCGCGACGGCGGACCGGCCGTCATCATGCTGAGCGCGCTGGGCGAGGAACGCGACCGGATCGTCGGGCTGGAGATCGGTGCGAGCCATTACCTGCCCAAGCCGTGCAGCGCGCGCGAAGTGGTCGCCACCGTCCGCGCCGCCCTGCGCAGCCGCCAGCGGGCGGAACCCCGCGATCGGTCGCGGCTGACGTTCGATGGCTGGACGATGGACCTGCTGGCGCATGAGCTGTTCGATGCGCAGGGCGTGCTGGTCGGGCTGACCGACGGCGAATTCGCCCTGCTGCGCGTCTTTGCGGAGCGACCGCGACGGGTGCTGTCGCGCGAATGGTTGCTGGAGGCGGCGCGCGGCCCCAATTCGGATGCGTTCGACCGCGCGATCGACGTGCAGATCAGCCGGTTGCGGCGCAAGCTGCGCAGTGGCGGCGACGAGATCATCCGCACCATCCGCAACGAAGGTTATCTGTTCGTGCCGGCGGTCGGGCGGGCATGACCCAGCCGGACCGGCCCCGGCGCGGGCCATGGGGTTGGGCGCGGCAATCGCTGTTCTGGCGGGTATTCCTCGTCATGCTGTTGAGCGTCGCCGCGGTGCAGGCGCTCAACGTCGCACTGGTCGTGTCGATCACCCCGCCGACGCCGCGGATCTATTCGGTGCCGCAGGTCGTCGCCGCGCTGCGCAGCGGCCGGGACGCAAGCGGCGAGCTGCTGTTGTCGCGTGGGGGCGAGGACCCGGAACCGTTCGACGAGCGTGGCAACCATCTGGCCGGCGTGATCGCGGGACAATTGGGCATCGCGGCGGAGCGGGTCCACGTCCATTTCGGTGGCGGGCCGCCGCCGATGGTGTTCGGCCCGCTGCGCCGCGCCGAAGGCTTCCCCGACCGGCCGCGTTCGCCGGACGCGCGCAACCAGATCATGTTCGGGCATTTCACCGTGTCGGTCCAGCAGCGGGACGGCAGCTGGGTGAGTGCGCGGGGCGCCCGCACGGGGTTCGAAAGCTGGCGGTGGCGGGCGTTGCTGTGGCTGCTCGCGGCGCTGCTGGCGGTCGCACCGTTCGCCTGGCTGCTCGCGCGCCGGCTGACCAAGCCGATTGCCGCATTCGGGGCGGCGGCGGAGCGGCTGGGGCGCGACCCGCGGGCGGCACCGGTGCCGCTCGGCGGCCCCGCCGAGATCGCCGATGCCGCCGCCGCGTTCAATCGGATGCAGGCGCGGCTGAACCGCTATGTCGAGGATCGCACGACGATGATCGCGGCGATCGCGCACGATCTGCGCACGCCGCTGATGCGGCTGGGACTGCGACTGGAGGGGGCGCCGGAGCCGCTGCGCACGACCAGCGAATCGGACATTCGCGACATGCAGGCGATGATCCAGGCGGCGCTCGCCTTCTTCCGCGACGAAAACCAGATCGGCGAGCGGCGCCGGCTCGACCTGCGGTCTTTGGTCGAGAGCGTCACCGACGACCTTGCCGACCGCGGCGAGCCGGTGACGCTGCACGATGGCGATCCGCTGGTCGTCGAGGGCGATACCGCCGGGCTGAAGGCGCTGGTCGCCAACCTGGTCGGCAACGCGCTGAAATATGCAGGCGATGCGGAGGTGACGCTGACCCAGGCGGATGGCCATGCCCTGATCGCGGTGCGCGACCATGGTCCGGGGATCGATCCGGACGATCTCGACCATCTGTTCGAGCCGTTCTTTCGGGGCGAACGGTCGCGCAATCGCGATACGGGTGGGATCGGGCTGGGCCTCAGCAGCGTGCGCGGCGTCGCGCGGGCGCATGGTGGTGATGCGACGATCGCCAACCACCCCGACGGCGGGGCGATCGCGCGGGTGATGCTGCCGCTCTGAGCGGTGGGGAGGGGCGGCGCGATCAGCCGAGCTGGTCGGCGATGATCCAGCGCCGGCTGATGGCCGTGCGCATCAGCCCCAGCCCGCAGTCCAGGCAGCGGGCGCGGCGTACGCCCCCGGCGCTGGTCTGCGATCGGCTGGGGCGGTGATGGCTGCCGCAGTCGGGAACGGCGGCGATCGGCTGTAGGGCGGGCGTGCACGGGCTCCTTCGCCGGCCGGCATGGCGACAGCGGATTGCGCGGCGATGTCCCGGCGGAAATATCGCGGACACATCGGCGCGCTACACCAGCGGTGTCGGCGGCGTTCTCTCCCACTAATGGCCCGCCGGCACTCGGGCGCTCCCCGGTGCCCGACGGTCGAGCTAGGGGACCAGCGATGGTCGCCTAGCTCGGCTCAACGGCGTCGATCGGTTCGACCGCCACCACCTCGATCGCATCGTCGCGCCCGCCGAACGGCAGGATATCGCCCGGCTCCGCGCCGATCAGGGCACGGGCGAGCGGCGCGCCGAATGCCAGGCGGTCGGCCCGCGGATCGGCCTCGTCGTCGCCGACGATGGCGATCGCCCGCTCCCTGCCGCCGATCGTCACTTGCACGCGGGTTCCAAAGCCGGCGCTGCCATCCGCGGGTGCGGCGGTCGGCACCGCGGTCGTGCGCCGCGTCTGCCAATAGCGCAGGTCGCGGCGGATGGCGTCCACCGCCTCCGCCCCGGCCTGCGCCAGCGCCTGCTCCAGCGCCTGCTTCAGCGCGGCGATACGCGTCTCGATCAGCGCCTTGCCGGCCCGTGTCACCAGATTGGGGCCGGTGGGGATCGGTAGCTCGAACTTTGGCTCCAGATGCTCCTCGTCACTTTCGCGACGGAACGCGACACTCATCGTTCGGCCTCTTTCATACTGTCCCATCCGCGGACAGGTCCGGTTTAACCACCTTTGCGGCTGGTCCTAAACGTAAACGCGGCGTTAACGTGTTCATGATGACCAGACGCCTTGTCCTGACCAACGAATCCGCCCGGCACCCGTTTCGGCAGACGCTGCCGCCGCCGGTAACCCCCGATGTGCGCAAGCGCGACGATGAGGACTGGAAGCTGTTCCTGCTCAGCTTCGCCGCCTTCTTTACCTGTTTCTACACGTTGATCTTCTGACCGGAGCGTTCCGGCCGCCCGCCTAATCGCAGGCGGCGTGCAGCTTTTGTGCGATCCATGCCGACACCAGGCACATCGCGGCAACCACGAACAGCATGTCGACCGGTTTCACGCCCAGCATGTTGATGCCGAGGACCGCGATCGACCCGACCGTCATCGCGCCCGAGTTGACCACGTTGTTCGCCGCCACCGTACGCGCGGTCTGGTCCTTTTCCACCGTCGTGGTGAGGAATGCATAGAGTGGCACCACGAACATGCCACCGGTCGTGGCGATCGCGAGCAGGCACAGCATGATCGGGATGGCGCGCGGCTGTGCGACGAATTGGCTCCAGTCGTAGAACGTGCCGGGCGCGGCCGGCACCCAGTTGCGGCACAGGAACGAGAAGATCACGACGAATACGCCCATCGCGACCACTGATACCGGCGAATAGCGTGCGCTGATCCGCCCCTTCAGCATCGTGTTGATGACCACCGAGCCGATCGCCACGCCAACCGAGAAGACGGCGATGGCGCCGCTGGCGACGCGTTCGTCGGCGGTCAGCACGTTCTTCACCAGCGGCGGAAAGACGATGATGAGCACCGAGCCGATCGTCCAGAAGAAGCTGATCGCGCAGATCGCCAGGAACAGCCGCGGGATGTGCATCGTCGTGCGGATCAGCCGCCACGATGCGGTGAACGGATTGTAGTTGAGCTTAAGCCGCGGCCCCTCGCGCGGGGCGGGCGGCACCTGCCGCGCGGTGATCCAGCCGATCAGCGCGACGACGATGACGAGGATCGCGGCACCCTCGATCGGCACATAGCCCGCCATGATCGTGCCGAGCAGGATCGCCAGATACGTCCCCGCCTCGACCAGGCCGGTGCCGCCGAGCACGTCGCACGGTTTCAGGTGCTGGGGCAGGATCGCGTATTTGATCGGGCCGAAGAACGTGGAGTGGACGCCGAGAAACAGTACGGCGCCCAGCATGAGGCCGATGCCCAGCGTCGGATAACCGGCGCGCGCGACCATCAGTCCCGCAGCGCCGAGCAGCATGATGCCGATCTCCGCCGTCTTGACGATACGGATGATTCGCGCCTTGTCATGACTGTCGGCGAGCTGGCCGGCAAGCGCGGACAGCAGGAAGAACGGCAGGATGGCGATACCGGTCGCCAACGCATTGAAATTCGCTTCCATGTGCGGATCGTTGAAGATCGCATAGGTCGCGAACAGCACCATCGACGTCTTGAACAGATTGTCGTTGAAGGCGCCCAGGAACTGTGTGGTGAAAAGGGGCAGGAAGCGGCGCTGCTTCAGCAACCCCATGGCATTCAGCATGCGAAACACGGCCTTCGATCGTGGCGATATTGCGGCAGGCATAGCCCAGCGCGCAGGGCGCGCCAACGGTTAGGTGGCGGACGGGCGCCACGCAACGGTCGCGGGGATTGGGCCAGGGGAGTAGAGTAAGGCGTGGCGGGCGGGGGTTACGTCCGCCCGCATGGCGCGGTAGGAGGGGCGTACGATGCTGACCTTGCCCAACCTCCTGACGCTGTCGCGCATCGTCGCGGTGCCGCTGCTCGTCGCCTTTCTGTGGTGGCCGCGGTGGGAGGCGGGCTTCGGCATCGCCTTTGCCCTGTATTGCCTGATGGGCGTTACCGACTATTTCGATGGCTATCTGGCGCGTGCGCAGGGTGCGGTGTCGAAACTGGGCGCTTTCCTCGACCCGATTGCGGACAAGATCATGGTCGCGGCGGTGATCCTGATGCTGGTTGGCACGCGCCACGACGACATGGCGCTGATCACCGGCGTCCACCTGATCGCGGCGCTCATCATCCTGCTGCGCGAAATCGCGGTGTCGGGATTGCGCGAATTTCTGGCGGGGTTGCAGGTATCGCTGCCGGTGTCGAAGCTCGCCAAGTGGAAGACGACGCTGCAACTCGTCGCGTTCGGTGCGCTGATCCTGGCAGGGGCGCTGCCGGCACAGGCGTGGATCAAGGTGGCCGGGCTCGGTTGCCTATGGGCGGCGGCGGCGCTGACATTGGTGACGGGCTGGGATTACCTGCGCGTCGGCATCCGGCACATGGATTGAGCCATGGCGATCGAAATGCTGTATTTCGCCTGGGTGCGCGAACGGATGGGCGTTGCGCAGGAATCGATCGATCCACCCGCCGCCGTGACCAGCGTCGCCGCGTTGGTCGACTGGCTGGCGGGGCGTGACGACACGAGCGCTGCGGCATTAGAGGATCGCGTCCGGCTGCGGGCGGCGGTCGACCAGAATTTCGTGGCGATGGACGCGAGTATCGTCGGGGCGCGTGAAATCGCGCTGTTTCCACCGGTGACCGGCGGATGATCCGCATCCACGTCTCGCCCGCCGCAATCGATATCGGGGCGGAGATGGCGCTGGTCGAACAGACCGGCGGCGCGGGCGCGGTGGCGACCTTCACCGGGCTGGTGCGTGCCGACGACGACGTGGGAACGCTGGAATTGGAACATTATCCGGGCGCGACCGAATCGGCTCTGCGCCTTGTGGCCGAGGGTGCGACGACCCGCTGGGCGCTGGCTGCGGCAACGATCGTCCACCGCGTTGGGCCGATGGTGCCGGGCGAGCGGATCGTGTTCGTCGCCGCATCGGCACCGCATCGGGCGGCGGCGCTGGAGGCGTGCACCTATCTGATCGACCGGTTGAAGACGGATGCGCCGTTCTGGAAGCGCGAGACGCGCGGCACGGAAGCGACATGGGTCGAGGCGCGCGATACGGACACGGCGGCGGCGGAGCGTTGGAAGGAGGACTGATCCAGCGCATGCGGTGAGGGCGGATCGCCGATCGCTGCGTCCGGCCGGATACCGCCGGCGTCTGCCAAGCCATCGCGCAGAACCCGGATTTTCGCGCCGCGCCGGGGGTGGCGATATGTGGTCGACGTGGACGATGGCGATCGATCCCAGCCAGCCTCGCCTTTAGCGTCTGAAGCGTTACCCTCTTCCGACAAGACGCGCAGCAGCCCGGCGGGATAGGGGAGTTGCGGAGCCCGGACGGCAAGGCCGATATGTCGGCGATCCCTTATGGCAAATTGGGTACCAGCACGCCGTTCACCACATGAATCACACCATTGACCTGCGCGACGTCGGCTGCCTCGACATAGCTGCGGTTGCCGGTGACGCTGGTCAGCGTGATGACATCGCCGGTCATCGTCGCCGTGATCGGCTGGCCGCCGATCGTCGTCAGCACGGCACGACCGCCGCCGGCGCGGATACGGTCGGTCAGCTGTTCGGTGGTCATCGTCCCGGCAACGACATGGTAGCGGAGAATCGCGACCAGCGCGTTCCGGTTTTCCGGTGCGAGCAGATCGCGGGCGATGCCGGGCGCGAGGCGGGTGAAGGCGGCATCGGTCGGTGCGAACAGCGTGTATGGCCCGTCGCCGCCGAGCAACTGGTCGAGTTCGGCGGTGCGCAATTCGGTCGCCACCGTATGCAGGCCCGGCGTCGCGGCGATCGACGCGGCGATCGTCGCCTCCGATTCCATGTGCGACGGGTCGACCGGCACCGGCGCGCTCGCGACCGCCGGCGGTGCGGTGACGGGGGCGGTCGCCGGCGGGACGCAGCCGGCGAGCAGCGCGGCGATGGCAGGCACGGCCAGGTGCCGCGCATGGATCAGGATGGATTGGGTCACTGCGATCCTCTACGTCCCAAGCGTGCCGGAGGTTGCATCAGCGCGCCTGCGCCAGCGCTTCGGCGAGCAGCTGGAAGTCCTTTTCGCGCGGCGAGGCGCGCCGCCAGACGAGGGCGATGTGCCGAACGGCATTTTCGGCCTCCAGCGGTTTGGCGATGATGCCCGTGTGGTCGAGAATACCCGCCTTCAGCGCCATTTCGGGCAGCATCGTCATCCCGAGGCCATTGTCGACCATCTGCACGATCGTGTGCAGCGAAGTGCCCAGCATCGTCGCTTCCGCGCGCAATTCCGGGCGGTTGCATGCCGACAGCGCGTGGTCCTTCAGGCAATGCCCGTCCTCGAGCAGCAGCAGCCGCGTTTCGTCGATCAACGCGGCGGGGATCGTCGGCGGGTCGCTCGGCATGTCCTGCGGCTGGTAGGCGACGAACAGGCGGTCGTCGAACAGCGGGTGGGAGGCAACATCGCCGCAGGCGAAGGGGAGGGCGAGCAGCACGCAGTCGGTGCGGCCGTTGTGCAGTCCTTCGCATGCCGCCCCCGACGGCTCCTCGCGAAGGAACAGCTTCAGATCGGGATAGTCGCGGCGCAGGCGTGGCAGGATGTGAGGCAGCATGAAGGGCGCGATGGTCGGGATGACGCTCATCCGCATCTCGCCCGACAGCGGACGGCCGGCGGCGCGGGCGATATCGCCCAGCTCCTCCGCCTCGCGCAGCACGCGACGGGCCTTATCGGCGATCCGGTCGCCCAGCGGCGTGAAGCGGACGACGCGGCGGGTGCGCTCGACCAGGGTGACGCCGATGAGGGTTTCGAGTTCGCGCAGGCCGGCGGAGAGGGTGGACTGGGTGACGAAACACGCCTCGGCGGCGCGGCCGAAATGGCCGGCATCCTTCAACGCCACAAGATATTGCAGCTGTTTGAGCGTGGGAAGGTAGGTCGCTGCCATGCTGGCCGGATAGAGGGGCGGCGCGGTGGAGGCCAGCCTCTTCACGCCCTCCCCCGCATTTGCGGGGGAGGGGAAGGGGCGTGGGAGCGGTTATTCCGCGGCTTCTTCCCAGTCATGCGTTTCTTCCGCGGGCAGGCGGATGAGGTGGTCGAAGGCGGCCAGCGCCGCCGTCGACCCCTCGCCCATCGCGATGACGATCTGCTTGAATGGCACCGTCGTCACGTCGCCGGCAGCGAACACGCCGGGCTGCGAGGTGTGGCCGCGATCATCGACCTCGATCTCGCCGCGCGGCGACAGCGCGATCGCGCCGGCGAGCCATTCGGTGTTCGGCACGAGGCCGATCTGGACGAAGATGCCCTCCAGATCGACGCGGTGCATCGCATCGGTGTTGCGATCGCGATAAGACAGCGCGTTCACCTTCTCGCCATCGCCGTGCACCTCGGTGGTCGAGGCCGAGGTGATGATGCGAACGTTGGGCAGGCTGGCGAGCTTGCGCTGCAGGACGGCGTCGGCGCGCAGGGTGGAGTCATATTCGATCAGGGTGACGTGCGCGACGATATTGGCCAGATCGATCGCCGCCTCGACCCCCGAATTGCCGCCGCCGATCACCGCGACGCGCTTGCCCTTGTAGAGCGGGCCGTCGCAATGCGGGCAATAGGCCACGCCCTTGTTCCGGTACGCATCCTCGCCCGGCACGTTCATCTGACGCCAGCGCGCGCCGGTCGACAGGATCACGGTACGGGCCTTCAGCGCGGCACCATTCTCCAGCACAACCTCGTGCAGGCCGCCTTCCGCCGTCGCCGCGACCAGCCGTGCGGCGCGCTGCAGGTTCATGATGTCGACGTCATATTCGCGGACGTGGCGATCGAGGTCGGCGACGAGCTTCGGCCCGTCGGTATGCGGCACCGACACGAGGTTCTCGATCGCCATCGTATCGGCGACCTGCCCGCCGAACCGCTCGGCGAGGATGCCGGTACGGATGCCCTTGCGCGCGGTGTAGATCGCCGCCGCCGCGCCGGCCGGGCCGCCGCCGATCACCAGCACGTCGAACGGGTCCTTGGCGGCGATCGTTTCCGCGACGCGGGCGGAGGCGCCGGTGTCGAGCTTTCCGACGATCTGCTCCAGCTCCATGCGTCCCTGGCCGAACACCTCGCCGTTGAGGAACACCGTCGGCACCGCCATCACCTTGCGCGCGGCGACTTCGTCCTGGAACAGCGCGCCGTCGATCGCGGTGTGCGTGACGCGCGGGTTGAGCACTGCCATCAGGTTCAGCGCCTGCACCACGTCGGGGCAGTTGGCGCAGGACAGCGAGAAGAAGGTTTCGAAGTGGAAGTCGCCGTCGAGCGCCTCCACCTGCCGGATCAGGTCCTGCGCCGCCTTCGACGGATGGCCGCCGACCTGGAGGAGGGCGAGCACGAGCGAGGTGAATTCATGGCCCATCGGCAAGCCGGCGAAGCGCACGCCGATATCGGTGCCGACGCGCCGGATCATGAAGCTGGGCTTGCGGCGGTCGTCGGCGGTGACGACCGCGATGCTGTCGGACAGCGCGGCGATCTCGTCGAGCAGTTCGCCCATCTGGCGCGACTTGGCATCATCGCCCAGGCTCGCGACCAACTCGATGGGTTGGCGGATGTTGACCAGATAGGCCTTCAACTGCTGCGTCAGATTGGCGTCGAGCATGGCGGAAACTCCTGGGAAATTCGGATCGTCACAAACAAGCGGCCCGGGGTGGAGGGAGGTCCACCCCGGGCCGCGATCACCCTGACCCTCGGGGAAGGGCGGGGATGGTATCGGCACCGCCGCGTTCCTGCGGGCGCAGGAACGCTGGGGGCCTTAGATCTTGCCGACGAGGTCGAGGCTGGGGGCAAGCGTCTCTTCGCCCTCTTCCCACTTCGCGGGGCAGACTTCGCCCGGATGCGCGGCGATGTACTGCGCGGCCTTGATCTTGCGGAGCAGTTCGGCGGCGTTGCGGCCGACGCCTTCCGACGTCACTTCGATCAACTGGATCACGCCTTCGGGGTCGATCACGAACGTGCCGCGATCGGCCAGGCCCTGGCCTTCGCGCAGGATCTCGAAATTGGTGCTGATCGCGTGGTTCTGGTCGCCCAGCATGTAATAGTTGATCTTGCCGATCGCCGGCGAACTGTCATGCCACGCCTTGTGGCTGAAGTGGGTGTCGGTCGACACGCTGTACACCTCGACGCCCATCTTCTGGAGCGTGGGATATACGTCGGCGAGGTCTTCGAGCTCGGTCGGGCAGACGAACGTGAAGTCCGCCGGGTAGAAGAAGAAGACCGCCCACTTGCCCAGCACGTCTGCGTCGCTGACGCTGACAAACTTGCCTTCCTTGTAGGCCTGGGTGGTGAACGGCTTCAGCTTGCTGCCGATGAGGGCCATGTTGGTCTCCGGTTGAATGGTGTGAACCGGATATAGGGGCTTATACCGCAGTGCAAAATTAATCTGTTTGCGTTGCGTGATCGGATAAGGCGATCAGCAGCGTTTCTGGGCGCTTGCGCGTTCGCCTGCGCAAAAAATTTACTTCGCTAATGCGGCGTAGACCGACCAGGCGCTGGTCAGCGTCAGCAATACGCCGACCAGCGCCATCAGACCGCGGGTCGGCACCCGCTTGGCCAGCAGGCCGCCCAGCGGCGCCGCGATCAGGCCGCCGATCAGGATGCCGAGCGTGTGCAGCGTGAATGCCGACCAGCCGAGTGCGATGAAAAAGGTCACCGATGCGGTCGCGGTCAGGAAGAATTCGGCGGTGTTAACCGTGCCGATCGTATGGCGCGGTGTCGCGCCCTGGATCAGCAGGTTGCTGGTGACGACCGGCCCCCAGCCGCCACCGCCCGCCGCATCAAGAAAACCGCCGACCAGGCCGAGCGGCGCGATGACGCGCGGTTTGCGCGGTTCGATCGTGCCCTTCACCGCGCGGAACAGCAGGTAGAGGCCGATGCAGGCGAGGTAGAGCATCACGAACGGCTTGGCGACGGAGGCATCGATGTTGCTGAGCAAGGTCGCGCCGAGCGCCGCGCCGATGACGCCGGGTATCACCAGCCGGCGAAACAGTTTCCAGTCGACGTTCTTGTGGACGATGTGGCTGACGCCGGAGGCGGCGGTGGTGAAGGTTTCGACCGCATGCACGCTGGCGGACGCGACCGCGGGCGGCACGCCCATGACCGTCACCAGCAGCGTCGAATTGATGACCCCGAACGCCATGCCGAGCGCGCCGTCCACCACCTGGGCGGCGAAACCGATCGCAATGAACGGCAACACCTGGTTCCAGTCGATGGTGGTGAGGAAATCGGGCATCGGCGGCGGTCACTCCGAAGGGAAAGGGTTCGACGGTTACAGGGTTCGACGGGTACGGGCTTCGACGGGTACGGGCAGTGTCTATCTGCCGCATCGTGCACGGCACATGCAATTCCTACAACAAAGCTGGAGTTTGCGTCGGCATAGTTGCGCCGGGGCGGGCATGGAAATCGGTTGGTGGAAGGATTACATGCCCGGTTCCACAAGGGGAACGTGACGGATGTTCGGACGGTTGGCCGCCTATCTCGATTCGATCCGGGCGCGCGATCCGGCACCGCATTCGCGTGCCGAAATCCTGCTGTATCCGGGTGTCTGGGCATTGGGCCTGCACCGGGTCGCGCACGCATTGTACCGGCGGCGGCTGTTTTTCCTGGCACGGCTGGTCAATCACGTCGCCCGCGCCTGGACGGCGATCGACATCCATCCCGGCGCGAAGATCGGTCGCAATTTCTTCATCGATCACGGCTTCGTCGTGATCGGCGAGACGGCGGAGATCGGCGACGACGTCACCATCTACCAATGCGTGACGCTGGGCGGGACCAGTCCCGACAATGGTGTTGCGGGCAAGCGCCACCCGACGCTGGCGGATGGCGTCATCATCGGATCGGGCGCGCAGGTGCTGGGACCGATCCTGGTCGACCGCCGTGCGCGCGTCGGTGCGAATGCGGTAGTGACGCGGGACGTGCCGGCGGGTGCGGTGATGGTCGGCATTCCGGCACGCGCGACGATGGTCGAGGGCGGTGCGGCGGCGACGCCGTCGCGCTTCGTTCCCTATGGCACGCCGTGCAGCGATATGTTCGATCCTGCCACACAGAAGATTGAGATCATGCGCTGCGAACTGGAATCGATGCGCAAGCGGCTGGATGCGCTGCTGGCCGAACAGGCGCCCGAAGCGGAGCGTGACCGCGCCTGATGGGAATCGTCACGCCGTTTCCGCAACCGGGCAAGCCGTCGCAAGTCGGCTTCGAGCGCCTTGAACTGAACCGCATCCTCGACCTGTACGGCCGCATGGTCGCCGCCGGGCATTGGAAGGATTATGCGATGGACCTGGGCAAGGACGCCGCGGTGTTCGCCGCGTTCCGCCGTGCCGCCGAACGACCCGAGTTCCGCATCGAGAAACGCCCGGCATTGCGCGGTAAGCAGGGGATGTGGGCGCTGTTCGGCGAACAGGGCGTGGTGCTGAAGCGGGGCCACGAGCTTGGGCCCGTGCTGGCGCCGGTCGAACGGCGGCTGATGAAGCTGGTGGACTGACCGGGCGCGACCGTGCCTCATGCCTCAGGTACGGCCCGTCAGGCGGGGCGGGCCGCCAGGCGTTCGAGCGTCGGCACCAGTTCGCCATAGCCGTCGATGATCGCGTCGGCGCCGAGCTCCGCGACCGGCTGCATCAGGAACCCGAAGGAACAGGCGATCGTCGGCAATCCCGCGGCCCGTCCGGCGCGAATGTCGAAGATCGAATCGCCGACGAAGGCGGCGGTGCCGCCGCCGCAGCGGGCCAGCATCTCGTAGATCGGCTTGGGACTGGGCTTGGCATTGCCCGGTCCCATCGTGTCGCCGCCGATGATGCAATCGAATCGCGCGGTCAGGTCGAGCGCGCCGAGCAGCTTGCGCGCGAGCCCTTCCAGCTTGTTCGTCACGACCGCCAGTCGCGCGCCGCGGGCAGCGAGGTCGTCGAGCGCGGCGAGGACATGGGGGTAGGGCCGGGTCAATATCGCGATATGTGATTCGTAATAGTCCAGCAGCAGGCGGTGCAGCCGGTCGAGCGTGGCATCGTCGCAGCCGCCCGTCGCCGCCATGCCCTGCGCGAGCATGTGGCGCGCGCCGCCACCGATCATCGGCTTCACCTGATCCACGGTCAGCGCCGGGCGTCCGGCGGATGCCAGCGCATGATTGACTGCCGCCGCCAGATCGCCGCTGGTATCGAGCAGCGTGCCGTCGAGATCGAAGCCGACGATGTCGAATGGCGAAGGTCGCGATGAAATCTGCGTCATGTCTGCGCGCGGTGACGGCTCGCTCTGGAAATGGCAAGACTTCCATGGCAGGCGATGCGGCCATGACCACTCCCCTTGCCGTCATCATCCTTGCCGCAGGCAAGGGCACGCGGATGAAATCCGATCTGCACAAGGTCCTGCACCCGATCGCCGGACGATCGATGCTGCTGCATCTGATCGACAGCCTGAACCAGGCCGGCGCGACGCGGCGGGTGGTCGTCGTCGGGGCGTCGGGCGAGCAGGTCGAGCAGGCGGTGGCATCGACCGGGGTTGAGATCGCCTGGCAGCGCGAGCAGCTCGGCACCGCGCATGCGGCGTTGCAGGCGAAGGCGGCGCTGGCCGATTTCGACGGCGTCGCGATCGTGTGTTTCGGCGATACGCCCCTGCTCGCGACCGATACCGTCGCGCGCCTCGCGGCACGGTTGGAGGCAGAGGATACGCCGACGGTCGCGGTCCTGGGGTTCCGTCCCGCCGATGCCCGCGCTTACGGCCGCATCATCGCCGATGCCGACGGCACGATCCGCAAGATGGTCGAATACAAGGACGCCAGCGCCGACGAACGCGCGGTCGACCTGTGCAATTCGGGCGTCACCGCGGTCCGCACCCGTGACCTGTGGCGGCTGCTGGAATCGGTCGGCAACGACAATGCCGCGGGTGAATATTACCTGCCCGACGTGGTGACGCTGGCGATCGCCGGCGGCGGCCGCGCGGTGTGTATCGAGACCGGCGAGGACGAGGTCGCGGGGATCAACAGCCGCGGCGAACTGGCGGCGGTGGAGGCCGGGTGGCAGGCGGCGCGGCGCGAGCAGGCGATGGCGGATGGTGCGACACTGATCGCGCCGGAGACCGTCTGGTTCAGCCACGACACCAGGATCGGCCGCGACGTGGTGGTCGGACCGAACGTCGTCTTCGGCCCCGGCGTCACCATCGACGACGGCGCGACGATCCATGCGTTCAGCCACATCGAGGGCGCGAACGTCGGTGCGGAGGCGGAGGTCGGCCCCTATGCCCGGCTGCGCCCTGGCGCGGTGCTGGGCACGGGTGCGAAGGTCGGCAATTTCGTCGAGGTGAAGAAGGCGACGCTGGGCGCGGGCGCCAAGGTCAACCACCTGTCCTATATCGGCGATGCCGAGGTGGGGGCGAAGGCCAATGTCGGCGCCGGCACGATCACCTGCAATTACGATGGCTTCTTCAAATACCGGACGACGATCGGTGCCGGCGCGTTCATCGGATCCAATTCGGCACTGGTCGCGCCGGTGTCGGTCGGCGAGGGCGCGATCGTCGCGGCGGGGTCTGTGTTGACGCAGGACATCGAGGCGGGCGCGCTGGCCCTCGTCCGCCCGCCGCAGGTCGCCAAGCCGGGATGGGCGACGCGGTTTCGCGAGCGGATGGCGGCGCGGAAGGCTGGAAAGTGATATCGCGCCATGATATCATGCTCGCATGCGCACGCTGATCGACCTTCCCGAAGACGATATGAAGTGGCTCGACCGTCGCGCCGCCGAGCAGGGCAAGTCGCGTGCGGCGCTGGTGCGCGAGGCGGTGTCGCAATATCGCGCCGAAACCCCTGCCGCGGACGACATGAGCTGGTTGGACAATGCGTTCGGGCTGTGGGCGCGCAACGGCATTGCCAGCGATCCCAAGGACTACGACCGGCAGCAACGTGCCGAATGGACCCGGCCATGGGATGACGATTACGAAGAGGTGCGCGCCGGGTCGCCCGAGTGCTTCACGTCCGAGGACGACAAGGAGCGCGCCCATTATCTCGCGCTGATGGCCAGGGCGGCGGAGCGGAACCCCGCGTCCAGGGCATGAGCGGCTATAGCATCGACACGAACATCCTCATCGACTCGCTGTTGGGTCACGAGCCGGCGCATGTCGAACTCGCCCGGATCGGCAACAGCGGCGCGCGCCTCTGGGTGAGCCGGATGGCGTGGATCGAGGTGCTGTCGAAGGGCAGCGACGCCGTCGTGCGCGAGGCGTTGCGGTTCCTCGGCCGGTTCGCCGTCGACGAGATCGACGAGGCGATCGCGCTGCGCGCGGCGGCGTTGCGGCGCCAGCGGGCCGGGCTGACGTCGCCCGACGCCGTCATCCTGGCGACGGCGCAGATGCGCGGGCGTGTTCTGATTACGCGTAATACGAGGGATTTTCCGACAGATATGCCGGGTATCCATGTTCCCTACACCATTTGAAGGCAGGTTCGGTATGTGTGGCATCGTCGGCATCATCGGCAAGGAGGACGTGGCGGATCGCCTGCTCGACGGCCTGAAGCGCCTCGAATATCGCGGGTACGATTCGGCGGGCATCGCCACCGACCATGACGGGCGAATCGAGCGGCGGCGGGCATCGGGCAAGCTGGTGAACCTCGCCAAGGAGCTCGCCGCCGCGCCGCTGCCCGGGACGACCGGCATCGCGCATACGCGCTGGGCGACGCATGGCGGGCCGACCACCAACAACGCCCATCCACATGCGACCGACGAGGTCGCGGTGGTCCACAACGGCATCATCGAAAACTTCAAACCGCTGCGCGACGAACTGATCGCGCGCGGCCGCGTGTTCACCAGCGAGACGGATACCGAGGTCGTCGCCCACCTCATCAGCGAGAAGGTCGAGGCGGGCCTAGACCCGGTCGGGGCGGTCCGCGAGGCACTGCCGCGACTGCACGGCGCGTTCGCGCTCGCGATCCTGTTCCGCAAGCATCCCGATATGCTCATCGGCGCGCGGCTGGGGTCGCCGCTGGTCGTGGGCCACGGCGAGGGCGAGACGTATCTCGGCTCCGACGCGCTGGCGCTGGCGCCGCTGACGCAGCGCATCGCCTATCTCGACGAAGGCGACTGGGTCGTCTGCACGACCGAGGGCGCGCAGGTCTATGACCGCGACAACAATCCGGTCGAGCGGGCGATCACCATCTCGGGCGTCATCGGCGATCTCGTCAGCAAGGGCAATCATCGCCACTACATGTTGAAGGAGATCTACGAGCAGCCGATCGTCGTCGCGCAGACGCTGCGCTCGTACCTGCAGCGGATGGAAGAGCGGGTGACGCTGCCGATCCCCGAATTCGACCTGGCGGCGATCAAGCGCGTCACCATCGTCGCCTGCGGCACCAGCTATTATGCCGGCATGGTCGCCAAATACTGGTTCGAACAATTCGCGCGCGTGCCGGTCGACATCGATGTCGCGTCCGAATTCCGCTACCGCGCGCCGGTGATGGAGCCGGGCGGGCTGATGATCGTCATCAGCCAGTCGGGCGAGACCGCGGACACGCTCGCCGCCCTGCGCCATGCCAAGTCGGAAGGGCAGACGATCGCGGCGGTGGTCAACGTTCCGACCAGCAGCATGGCGCGCGAGGCGGACCTGTTGCTGCCGACGCATGCCGGGCCGGAGATCGGCGTCGCATCGACGAAGGCGTTCACCTGCCAGCTGGCGGTGCTCGCCGCGCTCGCCGCCAATCTTGCGCGGGCCAAGGGCAAGCTGTCGACCGCGGACGAGCGCGCATTGGTGAAGCATCTGGCCGAGGCGCCGGCGGCGCTGAACGGCGCGCTCGCCTATGACGAGGCGATCGAGGCGATGGCGGGCGTCGTCGCGGTCGCGCGCGACGTGCTGTACCTCGGCCGCGGCACCGATTATCCGCTGGCGCTGGAAGGCGCGCTGAAGCTGAAGGAGATCAGCTACATCCATGCCGAAGGCTATGCCGCCGGCGAGATGAAGCATGGCCCGATCGCGCTGATCGACGAAAACGTGCCGGTCATCGTCATCGCACCGTCCGGGCCGCTGTTCGACAAGACGGTCAGCAACATGCAGGAGGTGCAGGCCCGCGGCGGCAAGGTGGTGCTCATCAGCGACTATGACGGCATCCAGGCGGCGGGCGAGGGGTGTATCGCGACGATCACCATGCCCAAAGTGCATCCGCTGATCGCGCCGCTGGTCTATGCGGTGCCGGTGCAGCTGCTCGCCTATCACGTCGCGGTGATGAAGGGGACGGACGTCGACCAGCCCCGCAACCTCGCCAAATCGGTGACGGTGGAATAATCCGCCCGCTGAACATCGCGGTCGCGGGCTGCGGCCCGGCGGGGCTGGCGGCGGCGTTGCTGCTGGCGCGGGACGGGCATCGCGTCGCCATCTTCGAACGGTTCGACGCGCCGGCACCGATCGGTTCGGGTCTGATGATCCAACCGACCGGGCTCGCCGTGCTCCGCGCGCTGGGCCTCGACGACCCGCTGGTCGGTCGCAGCGCACGGATCGACCGATTGTTCGGAACCGCGAGCGGGCGCGTCGTGCTCGATGTCGGTTACGCCACGCTGGCACAGCGTGGGCTGTGCGGGTTCGGCGTCCACCGCGCCACCTTGTTCGCGGTGTTGCACGATGCGGTCATGGCGGCCGCAATCGCGCTGGAGACCGGGCGCGCGATCGCGGGCAGCGACGAAGCGTCCGGCAATCGCCGGTGCCTGGTGTTCGCGGACGGCACGCGATCCAGCCCATTCGACCTCGTCGTCGATGCCCTGGGCACGCGTACGCCGCTGGCACCGCCCTGTGGCCGCGGGCTCGGCTATGGGGCGCTGTGGGCGAGCCTCGATCGCGTCGACGGTTTCGCGCCTGATGCGCTCGAACAACGCTATCGGCGCGCGAGTACGATGGCGGGCGTGCTGCCGATTGGCCGGCCGCCCGGCGTTGCGGGCGAACAGGCGGCGTTCTTCTGGTCGATCCGTGCCGACCGGGTCGATGCGTGGCGTGCCGCGGGCCTGGATGCGTGGAAAGACGATGTGCGCGCGTTATGGCCGGCGACCGCGCCGTTGCTCGACCAGATCGACGATCCCGACCGGCTGGTCTTCGCCCGCTATGCGCACCGCACGTTGCCGCGCCCCGTCGAAACCGGGATGATCCACATCGGCGATGCGTGGCATTCGGCCAGCCCGCAGCTGGGGCAGGGGGCCAACATGGCCTTGCTCGACGCCTTCGCGCTGGCGCGTGGGCTGCGGATGGGGGCCGACGTCGCTTCCGGCTTAGTCGCGGCGGTGGCGATGCGGCGGCGCCACGTGGGACTCTACCAGGCGCTCACGGCGCTGTTTACGCCGGTCTATCAGTCGGACAGCCGCATTCTGCCGTTCGTCCGCGATCGGCTCGTCGGTCCGTTGTCGGGCTTGTGGCCGGCGAACCGGATCCAGGCCGCGATGGTAAGCGGGCTGATCGGCGGACCGCTGCCGCCGCTCGGCCTGACCGCCTGAATCATGGCGGTGTTAGCGCTCTCGCCTAAGCGTCCGTTGTCGTCTAATCACCGCCGCCGAAGGAGAACATGATCGTGGTGAGCGTCCCCCCATTGGTAGCCGGCATCGAATTGGGCGGGACGAAGATCGTCTGTCTGCTGGCGCGGGGCCCGGACGCCATCGAGGATCGCGTGCAATTGCCGACGACGCGGCCCGACGAGACGCTGGCGGGTATCGAGCGGGTGCTGGACGGCTGGGGTTCGTTCGATGCGCTGGGGATCGCGAGCTTCGGCCCGATCTCGATCGACCGCGACGCTGCCGATTACGGCCACATCACCTCGACCCCCAAACCGCATTGGGCCGGCACCGACGTCGCCAGGCGGCTGGCCGCGCGCTACGACGTGCCGACCGGCTTTCATACCGACGTGGTCGGCGCGGCATTGGCCGAAGCGCGGTGGGGCGCCGCGATGGGACTGAAGGACATCGCCTATGCGACCGTCGGGACCGGCATCGGCGTGGGGCTGATCGCCGGCGGCCTGCCGGTCGATGGCCTGACCCACAGCGAGTTCGGCCATATCCGTCCCGATCGCCTGCCGGGCGACGACTGGATCGGCGTCTGCCCGTTCCACGGCGGCTGTCTGGAGGGGCTCGCCGCCGGTCCCGCGATCGGCGCGCGCGCCGGCAGGAAGGGCGAGGATATCGCCGCCGACGATCCCGTCTGGGACCCGGTCGCCCACGTCCTCGGTCAATTGTGCCATACGCTGGTACTGACCGGCGTACCGCGCCGCATCGTCATGGGCGGCGGGGTGATGGTCGGCAACGACCACCTGTTCCCGCGGGTTCGCGCCGCGATGGTCAAAAGCCTGGCCGGCTATATCGCGCTGCCCGAGATCGCCGAGCCCGGTTTCGTCGTGCCGCCGGCGCTGGGCGGCAATGCCGGACCGCTGGGTGCGATCGTCCTGGGCGCGCAGGCGCTGGAAGGCCAGCTGAAGACGTTTACGACCCTTTAACCGCATCCGCTTACCTCCTCGTCAACCATACGAGGGAAGTTCGCACCCATGACCGCCGTTGCACCGAAGCGCCTGCTCATCGTCGACGACGAACCGGCGATGCACGACAGCTACGCCCGCAGCTTCGCGGTGCAGCGCGGCGCGGAGGAGGATGCGCTGGGTGCGATGGCCGCCGAATTGTTCGGTGACGACGCGCCCGATGCGGTCGACGAGGCGGAGGCGTTCGCGCTGACGCATTGCCACCAGGGTCTGGATGCGGTCGCCGCGGTCGAGGCGGCGCTGGCCGCCGGCACGCCTTTTGCGGTGGCCTTCATCGACGTGCGCATGCCGCCCGGCATCGACGGGCGCGAGACGGCGCGGCGCATCCGTGCGCTCGATCCCGAGATCAACCTGTGCATCGTCACCGGCTTCAGCGACTTCTCGCCGATCGAGATCAGCAAGGTCGCAGGCCCCGCCGACAAGATCTTCTACATCGCCAAGCCGTTCGAGGTCGCAGAGGTCGTCCAGACGGCAACCGCACTGGCACACCGGTGGGAGGTCGATCGTGCCCTTGCCGACGCGCGCGCGCAGCTGGCGGCGCAGATCGTCCAGCTCGAGGAACAGGGTGCCGAGCTTGCCGCGAACGAGAGCCGCGCGATCCACATGGCGACGCATGATTCGCTGACCGATGCGCCCAACCGACTCGCATTCTTGCGCGCGCTTGGCGAGCGCGCCAAGCGATCCGGCCTGTTCGCCACCGCGATGTTCGACCTCGATCGGTTCAAGACCGTCAACGACACGCTCGGCCACCTTGCCGGCGACGCGCTGATCCGCGAGGTCTGCGGTATCCTGCACGCCCATGCCCCCGAGGGCGCGGTGGTCGCGCGGCTGGGCGGCGACGAATTCGGCATCCTGTTCGACACGGCGGGCGAGGATGCGGCGGTGATGGCGTGCGACCGGATCGTCGCCGCATGCGCCGGTACGCATCAGGTGTTCGGCAATTCGGTGCAGAGCGGCGCCTCTGCCGGTGTCGTCGTCGTCGAAGGCACCGGTTGCGATCCGATCGACGCGCTGCGCCGCGCCGATCTGGCGCTCAACGACGCCAAGCGCGCCGGCCGCGGCGTCACCCGGCTGTTCGACGAAGGCATGGATGAGGGCATCCGCTTCCGCCGCCGGGTGGAACAAGGGCTGGCGGAGGCGATCGACAAGGGCGAACTCAGCCTCGTCTACCAGCCGATCGTCAGCCGCGGCGAACTGGAGGTCATCGGGTTTGAGGCGCTGGTCCGGTGGAACACCGAGGAATACGGGCCGATCAGCCCGGCGACCTTCATCCCGATCGCCGAGGAATCGAACGTCATCCACGAACTGGGCGACTGGATCCTCGATTCGGCGCTGGCGATGGTGCAGCGATTCCCCGACCAATATGTCTCGGTCAACTTTTCGCCGCGCCAGTTCCGCCGCAGCAATTTTGTCGGCCACATCATGGAAAGCGTGCAGCGCGCCGGTGTGCTGCCGTCGCGCGTGCAGATCGAGATCACCGAAACCGCCATCTTCGATGATGCAGAGCGCGCCGCCGAGACGCTGTACAAGCTGCGCCAGATGGGTTTCCGCATCGCGCTCGACGATTTCGGCACCGGCTATTCCTCGCTCTACAACATTCGCAAGTTCGCGCTCGACAGCCTGAAGATCGACCGCAGCTTCATCGACGGCATGGGCCGCGAGCGCGAAAGCGCCGCGATCGTGCATTCGATTATCCATCTCGGTCGCGCGCTGGGGCTGGAGGTGATCGCAGAGGGGGTGGAGACCGCCGCGCAGGTGCAGGCGCTACGCCTCGCCGGGGCCAGCCACATGCAGGGCTATTTCTTCTCGCGTCCGGTGACGCCCGAGCTGGCGATCGAGCTGGCCGTGCAGCGTTTCCTGGGGGTGACCTGAACGAAGAGCAGGCGGGCACCGGGACGCACGGCTGATGCGCCGGTCGCGGTTCGGCATGTGGTTCGGGGGCGCCAGACCGAGGGGGCCGGCCTCGCTGGGTGCGAAGCTGGTGCTCATCCTCACCGCGGTCGGGGTGGCCGGGGCGCTCGGCATCACCTTGCTGCTCGCCAGCGTCATCACGCCCAGCTTCAGCGCGCTGGAGACCAAGGCGATCGCCGGCCATGTCGAGCGCACCCGCGCGGCGCTGGCCGAATATGCCGCCAAGGTCGAGAACGCCGTTCGCGACTATGGCGACTGGACGCAGAGCTATGCCTATATGGGGGCGCCTTCCTCCGCCCAGTCGGCGGCGTTCGAGCGCGACAGCTTCTCGCCGCTCGCGATGACCAATCTGGGCGTGCAGGGCATGGCGTATATCCGTCAGGACGGTCGCATCCAGATCGCCCGCTGGCTCGATGCGAAGACGGGCCGCGAACGGGCTGACCTGCGTGCCGCGCTGGTCCGCATCGCCGCGCATGGCGATTTCGCGCGGATCGTCGGCACGAGCAATTCCGGCCATTTCTATGCGCGGCTCGGCACCATCGTTGCGGCGGTCGGCGTGGCACAGGTGCGCCGCTCGGACGGTACCGGCGATCCGCGCGGTTATGTGCTGATGGCGCGGCAGATCACCTCCAGCCAGATTTCCGCGCTGCTGCAGCTCGACGCGCGCATCGATCTGGCGGCGACCGGTGACCGCGAGAGCGTCGTGCCCGGTCGCAACACCATGGCGATCGCGGTGCCGATTCCGGGTGTCGACGGCCATGCGATCGCCGCTGCCCGCTTCCACATCGTCCGCGACGTATCGCTGCTCGGCCGCCGCATGCTGTTGCTCGCCGTGGCGGGATCGACGCTGCTGCTGCTGATCGTGCTCGTCGTCCTTCGCCGGGTGATCGCCCGCCTGGTGCTCGCCCCGCTGCAACGCGTCGAGCGGCATATGCAGCGGGTCCGCGCGTCGGGGTCGATGGCGCTGTTCGACGATGACGGGCGCCGCGACGAATTCGGTTCGCTCGGCCGCAGTCTCAACGCGATGCTGTCCCAGCTGAAGGACCTGCGCGAACAGATCGAGGTGCAGAGCTTTGCGCTCGGGCGCAGCGAAAGTGCCGTCGCGGTCATGCACAACGTCCGCAACGCGCTGAACCCGATCAGCACCATCCTGAGCCAGGGCATCGCGCAGCCGCCGCCGATCGATCGCAGCACCGTCGAGCGGGCGCTCGCCGAACTGGGTCGGGACGACATTCCTGCCGCTCGCCGGGCCAAGCTCTCCACCTTCGTCACCGCCGCGCTCGCCGCCGAGATACAAGGCCGCGAAACCATGCGCGGCGAATTGCAGATCGGTCGCGAAGCGATGGCGCATGTGCTGGAGATCATCGGCCAGCAGCAGAAGCAGGCGCACGAACGCCCGACGCTGGAGGTGTGCGACCTCAGTGCGATCGTCGCCCGCAACGCCGCCATCGCGCGCTATTCGGACGCCGCCTCGATCGCGTTCAGCTTTCCGGCGGGCACCCATTTCGCACTGGCGAACCGGGTGATCCTCAGCCAGGTCATCGGCAACCTGCTCGGCAATGCGGCCGAAGCCATTGCGGCGACCGGCCGCGACAGCGGCTCGATCGGCGTCACGATCCACGAATCCGGCGACAGCGTCATCGTCCACATCCGCGACGATGGCGAAGGCTTCGATGCATCGGCGACCGCGACCCTGTTCCAGCGCGGCTTTTCGACGCGCGAGCACAAATCGGGCGGTCTCGGACTGCATTGGTGCGCGAATTCGATGAACGCGATGGAGGGGAGCCTGCGGCTGGAAAGCGAAGGCCGGGGCAGGGGCGCCGTCGCCGTGCTGACGCTGAAGACGCCCGAGGCCGATCGCCTGGCAAAGGCCGCCTGACACGAGGTTACCGTCGTCGATGGATGCGGCAGTCATCGAACCCGTGGTGGCTGGCGGTGCCGCAGCATTCTTGGCCGGCAATCGACCCGGCGAACGGCGAGAAGCGGCCTCTGGCATGCTTGCCGCGGGCGTTCAGGTGGCCGGGGCCGCATACAGCAAAAAGGCCGCGGCGTTGCCGCCCCGGCCTTTTTTGCGTCGGCATGGCCGATGATTACTTGGAGCGCTCGACCTGCTCGAAATCGAGTTCGACCGGCGTGGCGCGCCCGAAGATCGATACCGACACCTTGACCTTCGACTTGTCGAAATCGAGTTCCTCGACGATGCCGTTGAAGCTTGCGAACGGACCCTCAAGCACCTTGACCGCATCGCCGATCTCATAGTCGACCTTGACCTTGGCCTTGGGAGCGGCTGCCGCCTCTTCCTTGCTGTTGAGCATGCGCGCGGCTTCGGTTTCGCTGATCGCCTGCGGCTTGCCCATGCTGCCGAGGAAGCCCGTCACCTTGGGGGTGTTCTTCACCAGGTGATAGACGTCGTCGTTCATGTTGAGCTTGGCGAGGACGTAGCCGGGCATGAACTTGCGTTCGACCGCGATCTTCTTGCCGCGGCGAGCCTCGGTCACCGTCTCGGTCGGCACCTCGATCTGCTCGACCAGCTGGTCGAGGCCGAGGCGGGTCGCTTCGGACATGATCGCATCGCGGACCTTGCCCTCGAAACCGGAATAGGCGTGAATGATGTACCAGCGCGCCATTATGTACCCTTACTTCGCGAGCTTGAGCAGCGCCTGGACGACCGCGTTGAAGAACGTGTCGACGCCCAGGAAGAACAGCGCGAGGATCGTGGTCATGATGACCACCATGACGCCCGTCATGATCGTTTCGCGCCGGGTCGGCCAGACGACCTTCTTGGTCTCGGCCTGCACCTGGCGGATGAATTCGATGGGGGTCGTCTTCGCCACTGTTTTTTCTCAAAACCCGCTGGAATCACGAAAACCGAATCATCGAGGCATAAGACCGCTGCCGCTTCCCCTGCGTGTGGGGAACCGGCGCTGCCCGTCCTCGCTGTCGGATGGCCTGCGCAGATAGCCGCGTGAGGGCGCAAACGCAAGGCCGCTGGCCGGCGGGGTTCAGTGACCGTAGCGTTTGATCCCGCGACGACGCAGCTTCTCACGCTTGCGCCGCCGGAGATAGACGATCAGCGACGGGATGCCGCACAGCAGCAACACTCCGATAATCGTATAAACAAGGGTCAGTCGGGTTGCCTCATCCATGAACCGCCTATAGCAGTCCGAACGCCCGCGTCATCGCCAGAATGACAAAAAATTCATGTGATCGTGTGGTACCTCCGGCGCCACGCGCAGCGGACGATACTGGCAGGAGTGCACGGACTCGAACCGTGGGCCCTCGGTTTTGGAGACCGATGCTCTACCAACTGAGCTACACTCCTGCAGCGCCGCGCCCTCTACCTGTGCCGGGGCGAAAGGGCAAGACGGTCTTCGACGTCCATGACGAAACATGTCCGCATGGATGACGTACACCCGCGACGCCATTAATGCGGGCAGGGCGTACACGGCGATGGAGAACAGGCAGAGTGAGGAAAACCATGTTGCGAGCGGGGCTTGGGCTTGCGACCCTGACGCTCGTCGCCGCGGCCGATCCGGTCGTCGCGCCGGATTTCGGGCCGAACCTGGAACGGTTCACCTATCCATGGCCAGTCCAGACGATGACGTTCGACGTGGTCGGACAGCCGGCATCGATGAGCTTCATGGATATCGCTCCTGCGCGTCCCAATGGCCGCAGCGTGGTGCTGCTGCACGGCAAGAACTTCTGCGGTGCCACGTGGGAGAGCAGCGCCCGTGCGCTGTCCGATGCGGGATACCGCGTGCTGATCCCCGACCAGATCGGTTTCTGCAAATCCGCGAAGCCGCGGGGGGCGCAATATAGTTTCGAAATGCTGGCGTCGTTCACCCGGCGGTTGATGGAATCGCGCGGGATGTCGCGGGCGACCGTCGTGGGCCATTCGATGGGCGGCATGCTCGCGATGCGGTTCGCGATCATGTACCCCGATGCCGTCGAGCGGCTGGTGCTCGTCAATCCGCTCGGCCTGAAGGACCGGTCGGAGGAGGGGCTGCCCTATGTCGACGTCGATACGCTTTGGGCGGGGGAGAAGAAGACGAGTTACGCCAGTATCAAGGCCTATCAGCAGCAGAACTATTATCACGGTACCTGGAAGCCGGCCTATGACCGTTGGGTATGGATGCTCGCGGGCATGTATCAGGGCGCGGGGCGCGACTCCGTCGCGCTGGCGCAGGCGAAGACCAGCGAGATGATCAAGACACAGCCCGTCGCGCACGAACTCTACCGTATCAAGCCGCCGACGACGTTGCTGATCGGCACGCTCGACCGGACCGCCTTTGGCCGGGCGCAGACGCCGGCCGACCTGCGCCGATTCCTGGAGGCGATCCCGGTCGCTGCGCAGGCGGCGGTGACCCGGATGCCGAACGCGACGCTCGTCAAGCTGGACGGGCTGGGCCATTCCCCGCAGGTCGAGGACGCGCCCCGCTTCGAGAAGGCGCTGCTCGCGATCCTCGCGACGCGGCGCTAGGCCGCCAGCCGCACGGTCCGGCGCAGCACCCTGTTGTCGTTGGCCGCCTGCAGCCGTGGCCGGGCGGGCAGGGGCAATGCCGCCAGCACCACGACGATGCCCAGCACGCCCAACGGTAGTGGCAGCACGCAGGCGAGCAGGACGACCCCCAGTCGCGCCTCGGCGAGCAACGCGCCGGGCATCGGCGTCGATGCGCGCGCACCCAGCCACGCGGCCATGCCGATGCCGATCGCGGCGACGAGGGCCAGCGCATCGGGGCGGACGAGCGCCCATGCGGCGAGGTTCGGCAGGGTGGGGGCGAGCGTCGGCCAGGGCAGCAGCCGGCTGACGACGATCGCGACCGACGCCCCGATCGGCAGGGTGCGGGCGGCGCCCCGGCGGATCGCGATGCCGACGCACAGGGGGGCGAGCAGCAGTCCCGCCGGCGCCAGTCCGACGGCAAGCCCGGTAGCCAGGATCATGTCCTGCGTCCGCCGCTCCTGCGCGGCGCAGAGGGCGGCCACCGATGCGAACAGCGCCAGCGCGTCGCTGCACCGTCCGCCCGGCATCGCCACGGCGAGCGCCGCGGCCGCCACCAGCGCGACAATGGCGGTGACGGGCAGGGCGACGGCAGCGTAGCGTGGGACAGGCGACATGATCGCGTCATGCGCATGCGCCGGTTGCGAGCGGGTTAAAGGCGCGACCGTTGACCGGACGGGCGACTCTGCGTATAGGCCCGCTCCGTTCGCCGGAGTCATCCGGTGGGCAAGCTTGAACATTGCTGGATGCAAAGTTGTGGGGCCGGGGTGGTGCGTGTCGCTGCCTACGTCCCTTTTTGTATTCCGAAGTGCTGTGATGGCTCCAGCAAAGTAACCCACTTACGAGGTGAAGGCTTCATGCCGACGATCAACCAGCTGGTCCGCAAGGGCCGCGACCCGCAGAAGGCCAAGTCCAAGGTCCCTGCGATGGAGCAGAACCCGCAGAAGCGCGGCGTCTGCACCCGCGTCTACACGACGACCCCGAAGAAGCCGAACTCGGCGCTGCGCAAGGTGGCCAAGGTCCGCCTGACCAACAGCCGCGAAGTCATCAGCTACATCCCGGGTGAAGGCCACAACCTGCAGGAGCACTCGGTGGTCCTGATCCGCGGTGGCCGCGTTCGCGATCTTCCCGGCGTTCGCTACCACGTCCTGCGCGGCGTGCTCGATACGCAGGGCGTCAAGGATCGTCGCCAGTCCCGCTCCAAGTACGGCGCCAAGCGTCCGAAGTAAGCCGGTTGGCCCCTGTCGCGGGGGCTCGACCAACAGGCTGAAGTTAGAAAGGTTTATGAAATGGCACGTCGTCGTCGCCCGGAAAAGCGTATCATCCTCCCCGATCCCAAGTTTGGTGATGAGGTTCTCTCGAAGTTCATGAATTCGGTCATGCTCGATGGCAAGAAGTCCGTCGCGGAACTGATCGTCTACGGTGCCCTGGAAACCGTCGAGCAGCGCGCCAAGCGCGAGCCGATCGGCGTGTTCCATGACGCGCTCAACAACATCAAGCCCGGCATCGAAGTGCGTTCGCGCCGAGTCGGCGGCGCGACCTATCAGGTCCCCGTCGAGGTTCGCCCGGAGCGCGCGCAGGCGCTGGCCATTCGCTGGCTCATCGCCGCCGCCCGTGCGCGCAGCGAGAACACGATGGCCGCCCGCCTGTCGGGCGAGCTGATGGACGCCGCCAACAACCGCGGCAACGCGGTGAAGAAGCGCGAAGATACGCACCGGATGGCCGAAGCCAACCGCGCGTTCTCGCACTACCGCTGGTAACCGGTCGCCGGTGACTTTTCACCGGTAGCCTACACACCTATATATTGGGGAGTGGGCCATAGGGCTCGCTCCCCATATCGCTAAGGAAGCACGATCATGGCCCGCAGCCATCCGCTCGACCGTTACCGCAACATCGGCATCATGGCGCACATCGATGCCGGCAAGACGACGACGACCGAGCGCATTCTCTATTACACCGGCAAGTCCTACAAGATCGGCGAAGTGCATGAAGGCACCGCGACGATGGACTGGATGGAGCAGGAGCAGGAGCGCGGGATCACGATCACGTCGGCTGCCACGACCTGTTTCTGGTCGGCCGAAGAGGGCAAGGGCCCCGAGCACCGCATCAACATCATCGACACGCCCGGCCACGTCGATTTCACCATCGAAGTCGAGCGTTCACTGCGCGTCCTCGACGGTGCGGTCGCCTGCTTCGACGGCGTTGCCGGCGTCGAGCCGCAGTCTGAAACCGTGTGGCGCCAGGCCGACAAGTACGGCGTGCCGCGCATGTGCTTCGTCAACAAGCTCGACCGTACTGGCGCCGACTTCTATTTCTGCGTCGATTCGATCATCGAGCGTCTCGGCGCGCGTCCGGCGGTGCTGTATCTGCCGATCGGCATCGAGGGCGGCTTCAAGGGCCTCGTCGACCTGGTCAACAACCGCGCGATCATCTGGCTCGAAGAGTCGCTGGGCGCGAAGTTCGAATATCAGGACATCCCTGCCGACATGGCCGAGAAGGCCGCGAAGTATCGCAGCGAGCTGATCGAAATGGCGGTCGAGCAGGACGATGCGCTGATGGAGGCGTATCTCGAGGGCAACGAGCCGTCGGTCGCCGACCTCAAGAAGCTGATCCGCAAGGGCACGCTCGAAATGGCGTTCGTGCCGATCGTCTGCGGTTCGGCGTTCAAGAACAAGGGCGTCCAGCCGCTGCTCGACGCCGTCGTCGACTATCTGCCGAGCCCGCTCGACGTGCCCGCGATCCAGGGTCTGAAGCTGGACGGCGTGACGCCGGACGAGCGTCCGTCCTCGGACGAGGTGCCGTTCTCGGCGCTCGCGTTCAAGATCATGAACGATCCCTTCGTCGGTACGCTGACCTTCGCCCGCATCTATTCGGGCAAGCTGGAGACCGCATCGCAGGTCACCAACTCGGTCAAGGACAAGAAGGAAAAGGTCGGTCGCATGCTGTTGATGCATGCGAACAGCCGTGAGGACATCCAGGAGGCTTTCGCAGGCGACATCGTCGCTCTCGCCGGCCTGAAGGATACCACGACCGGTGACACGCTCTGCGCGCAGAACGCCCCGATCATCCTCGAGCGGATGGAATTCCCCGAGCCGGTGATCGAGCTGTCGGTGGAGCCGAAGACCAAGGCCGACCAGGAGAAGATGGGCGTCGCGCTCAATCGTCTGGCCCGCGAGGATCCGTCGTTCCGGGTGTCGTCGGACGCCGAATCGGGCCAGACCATCATCAAGGGGATGGGCGAGCTCCACCTCGAAATCCTGGTCGACCGCATGAAGCGCGAGTTCAAGGTCGAGGCGAACGTCGGTGCGCCGCAGGTGGCGTATCGCGAATACCTGAAGAAGCCGGTCGACATCGACTATACGCACAAGAAGCAGTCGGGCGGCACCGGCCAGTTCGGCCGCGTCAAGGTCAAGCTGACGCCGGGCGAGCGCGGTTCGGGCTTCGTCTTCAAGGACGAGATCAAGGGCGGTAACATTCCGAAGGAATATATCCCCGCGATCGAGAAGGGCTTCCGTGAAACCGCGGAAACCGGCTCGCTGGTCGGCTTCCCGATCATCGACTTCGAAGTCCTCGTCTACGACGGCGCGTACCACGACGTCGACTCGTCGGCGCTGGCGTTCGAAATCTGTGCCCGCGGCGCCATGCGCGAAGCGGCCCAGAAGTCGGGCATCACGCTGCTCGAGCCGGTCATGAAGGTCGAGGTCGTCACGCCCGAGGATTATCTGGGCGACGTCATCGGCGACATGAACAGCCGTCGTGGCCAGATCCAGGGCACCGACAGCCGCGGCAATGCGCAGACGGTCGAGGCGATGGTGCCGCTGGCCAACATGTTCGGCTACGTCAACGCGCTGCGTTCGTTCACGCAGGGCCGCGCGCAGTACAGCATGCAGTTCTCGCACTATGACGAAGTGCCGCAGAACGTTGCGGACGAGGTTAAGGCGAAGCTCGCCTGAGGTGCACGGGGCTAAGGCGACTTAGCCCCGAGACACCGAAGGCCGGACGAGGGGCCCCTGCAAAGTAGTACTTTGCGGGGAACCCCGGCGGGGCGACATCGTCGAACCCGTCCGACGACGGATTTACTGCGTCGTCGGCCCCGCCGCACAGGGGCTGGCATTACCCACGAACTACCGCTACAGGGCCGCGTTCGCGTAGCCCGGGCGGCACCGAATTCGAATCAGAAGGTAGGAAAATGGCTAAGGCAAAATTCGAGCGGAACAAGCCGCACCTCAACATCGGCACCATCGGTCACGTCGACCATGGCAAGACGTCGCTGACCGCGGCGATCACCAAGGTGCTGGCAGAGACGACCGGCGGCACCGCGGTCGATTTCGCCAACATCGACAAGGCTCCCGAAGAGCGCGAGCGCGGCATCACCATCTCGACCGCACACGTCGAGTATGAGACGACGAACCGCCACTATGCGCACGTCGATTGCCCCGGCCACGCCGACTATGTGAAGAACATGATCACCGGCGCTGCCCAGATGGACGGCGCGATCCTGGTCGTGTCGGCCACCGACGGCCCGATGCCGCAGACCCGCGAGCACATCCTGCTCGCCCGTCAGGTCGGCGTGCCGGCGATGGTCGTGTTCATGAACAAGGTCGATCTGGTCGACGACGAGGAAATCCTCGAGCTGGTCGAGCTGGAAATCCGCGAGCTGCTCAGCTCGTACGAATTCCCGGGCGACGACATCCCCATCATCAAGGGATCGGCGACCTGCGCGCTGTCGGGTTCGAACGACAAGTTCGGCAAGGATGCCGTCACCGAGCTGATGCAGGCGGTTGACGACTACATCCCGCAGCCCGAGCGTCCGCTCGACAAGCCGTTCATGATGCCGATCGAGGACGTGTTCTCGATCTCGGGTCGCGGTACGGTCGTCACCGGCCGCGTCGAGACCGGCATCGTCAAGGTCGGCGAGGAAGTCGAGATCGTCGGTATCCACCCGACCGTCCGCAAGACCACCGTCACCGGCGTCGAGATGTTCCGCAAGCTGCTCGACCAGGGCCAGGCCGGCGACAACGTCGGCGCGCTGATCCGCGGCGTCGCCCGTGACGAGGTCGAGCGTGGCCAGGTGCTCTGCAAGCCGGGTTCGATCAAGCCGCACACCGACTTCCAGTCGGAAGTGTACGTGCTGTCGAAGGAAGAGGGTGGCCGTCACACGCCGTTTTTCGCCAACTACCGTCCGCAGTTCTACTTCCGCACCACGGACGTGACCGGCACCGTCGAGCTGCCCGAGGGCACCGAGATGGTCATGCCTGGTGACAACATCGCGCTCGGCATCAAGCTGATCGCACCGATCGCCATGGACGTCGGCCAGCGCTTCACCATCCGTGAGGGCGGTCGTACCGTCGGCGCGGGCGTCGTGAGCGGCATCGACAAGTAAGCGACGGATTCGGCGCACCCGCGCCGGTCCAGACGACAGCGGCCCGGCTCTCCAAAAAAGGAGAGTCGGGCCGTTGCCTTTTTATGAAGGCTCCTCTAGGGCGCGCCTTCGAAGTTTTACTGAGTTACGGCTCTTTCTCGTCGCCCCCGCTTCAGCGGGGGTCTCATCCCGCCGGTCCAGCACCAGCGGCACGAGTCCTTCGCTTTAATGCGCAGGAGACGGCCGGGGTCGTGCTCCATCGCATCGGTAGGGATCATGGACAGCAACATCCGCATTCGCCTCAAGGCGTTCGATCATCGCGTGCTCGACCAGGCGACCGGCGACATCGCCGACACCGCGCGTCGTACCGGCGCGCTCATCCGCGGTCCGATTCCGTTGCCCACGCGCATCGAGAAGTTCACCGTCAACCGCGGTCCGCACATCGACAAGAAGTCCCGCGAGCAGTTCGAGGTGCGCACCTACAAGCGCATGCTCGACATCGTGCAGCCGACCCCGCAGACGGTCGACGCGCTGATGAAGCTCGACCTCGCCGCGGGCGTTGACGTCGAGATCAAGCTGGCCTGATGCAGGCCAGCGCGCCTTTAGCCCCGGCGAAGGCCGGGGTCCCTGTTGACGCAGTCAACAGGTTGGCGTAATGCGCCGGCTCCCGCGGTCGACGTCGAGTCCCGCGGGTTTGCCGTATCCGCCTCGGCGGAACGGCCGGTTTGGGAACTCCGCCCTGCGGAGCACCTGACAGGCACGAGATACCGCCGGCCTTTCGGGGCCGGGCCAGCGTCTCCCGTCATGTTCCCGGCAACGGGGGCGCCAGCCCGGGGCGGGGCGACGTACTGAAATTCGGGATGGATGGCCTCTTTCGAGGGGCCGCAAGCACGTTCGGGAATGGTCCCGGGCGTGCCTCTGTAAAAGGAGTGCAGGATCATGCGTACTGGCGTGATCGCGAAGAAAATGGGTATGACCCGCCTGTTCCAGGATGATGGCCGCCACGTGCCGGTCACCGTCCTGCAACTCGAAGGCCTCCAGGTCATTGCCCGTCGCGAACAAGATCGTGATGGCTACACCGCCGTCCAGCTCGGTGCTGGCGTCGCCAAGGCCAAGAATGTCGCCAAGCCGCAGCGCGGCCACTTCGGCAAGGCCGAGGTCGAGCCCAAGGCAGTCGTCGCGGAATTCCGCGTCACCGAGGACAACCTCCTCGACGTCGGCGCAGAGATTTCGGCAGAGCATTTCGTTGCTGGCCAGCTGGTCGATATCCAGGGTCGTACCCAGGGTAAGGGCTTTGCCGGCGGCATGAAGCGCTGGAACTTCGGCGGTCTGCGCGCGACGCACGGCGTCTCGGTCTCGCACCGTTCGCTCGGTTCGACCGGCCAGCGCCAGGATCCGGGTCGCGTCTTCAAGAACAAGAAGATGGCCGGCCACATGGGTGACAAGTATCGCACGCAGCAGAACCTTGAGGTCGTCGGAACCGACGCCGAGCGTGGTCTGATCTTCGTGAAGGGTTCGGTCCCCGGTTCGAAGGGTGGCTGGCTGTTCGTGAAGGACGCGGTCAAGGTCAAGGCGCATGCCGACTCCCCCTATCCCGCCAGCCTGAAGCAGGCTGCCAACAGCAACACCGCAGCCGACACGCCCGTTGAGACGAGCGCGCCGGAAGCTGCCGACGGCCAGGAGGGCTGAACGTGAAGGTCAAGGTTCAATCCTTCGCCGGTACCGCTGGCGCGGACGTCGAGCTCAACGACGAGGTCTTCGGCCTCGATCCGCGCGCCGACATCCTGCACCGCGTGGTCACCTGGCAGCTCGAGAAGCGTCGCGAGACGGCTCGTGGTACCCGCGAGCGTGCAGACGTCGCCCGCACCGGCAAGAAGTTCGGTCGCCAGAAGGGCGGCGGTACGGCACGTCACGGCGATCGCCGTGCTCCCGTCTTCATCGGCGGTGGTAAGGCTCACGGCGCCCGCGTCCGCGACTTCAACCCCGGCCTGAACAAGAAGGTTCGCGCGCTCGGTCTCAAGATGGCCCTGTCGAGCCATGCCAAGGCCGGCTCGCTGATCGTCATGGACAGCATCGCGGTCGAGAACAACAAGACCAAGACGCTGGTCGGCGATCTCGCCAAGCTCGGCTTCGGCAAGACCGCGCTGGTCATCGATGGCGATGCCGTCGAGACGAGCTTCGCGCTGGCTGCCGGCAACCTGCACGGCATCAACGTGCTGCCGTCGGCCGGTGCCAACGTCTATGACATCCTGAAGGCTGACACGCTGGTCCTGACCCGCGCGGCGGTCGAGAAGCTGGAGGCTCGCTTCAATGGCTAAGCAGCAGAAGGCCGTCGACAACCGTCACTATGACGTGATCGTCGCGCCGCACATCACCGAGAAGGCGACGTTGCTCTCCGAGCACAACGCCGTCGTGTTCAAGGTCGCGAACGATGCGACCAAGCCGCAGATCAAGGCTGCCATCGAAGCGATCTTCGATGTCAACGTGACCGGCGTGAACACGATCGTCCAGAAGGGCAAGACCAAGAAGTGGAAGGGCGCTCCCTACCAGCGCTCCGACATGAAGAAGGCCATTGTCACCCTGAAGGACGGCCAGTCGATCGACGTAACCGAGGGGGCCAAGTAAGATGGCACTCAAGCATTATAATCCGACGACCCCCGCACAGCGTGGTCTCGTCCTCGTCGACAAGTCGTCGCTCTGGAAGGGCAAGCCCGTCAAGGCGCTGACCGAGGGCAAGCGCAAGTCGGGCGGCCGCAACAACAAGGGCCATGTGACCAGCCGCGGCATCGCGGGCGGTCACAAGCAGAAGTACCGCTACGTCGACTTCAAGCGTCGCAAGTGGGACGTCGAGGGCACCGTAGAGCGGCTGGAATACGATCCCAACCGCACCGCGTTCATCGCGCTGGTGAAGTATGCCGACGAAGAGCTGGCCTACATCATCGCGCCGCAGCGGCTGGCGCCGGGCGACAAGGTCCTCGCGGCCAAGAAGACCGATACCAAGCCGGGCAACGCGATGGAGATCGGCCAGGTCCCCGTCGGCACCATCGTCCACAACGTGGAGATGAAGCCGGGCAAGGGTGGCCAGATCGCCCGTTCGGCCGGCACCTATGTGCAGGTCGTCGGTCGTGATCGCGGCATGGTCATCGTCCGCCTCAACTCGGGCGAGCAGCGCTACATCCGTGGCGAGTGCATGGCGACGGTCGGTGCGGTGTCGAACCCGGACAACCAGAACCAGAACCTCGGCAAGGCCGGGCGTTCGCGCTGGATGGGCAAGCGTCCGCTGACCCGCGGCGTCGCCAAGAACCCGGTCGACCATCCGCACGGCGGTGGTGAAGGCCGGACCTCGGGCGGCCGTCATCCGGTCACCCCGTGGGGCAAGCCGACGAAGGGTGCGCGCACCCGTCACAATAAGTCGACCGACAAGATGATTATCCGGTCGCGTCATTCGACTAAGAGGAAGGGCTAACCATGGCTCGTTCAGTCTGGAAGGGCCCGTTCGTCGAACTGAGCCTTCTGAAGAAGGCGGAAACCGCGCAGGACGCCGGTGGCCGCGCGCCGATCAAGACCTGGTCGCGTCGTTCCACCATCCTGCCGTCGTTCGTCGGCCTCACGTTCAACGTCTACAACGGCCGCAAGTTCGTGCCGGTGTCGGTCAATGAAGACATGGTCGGCATGAAGCTGGGTGAATTCGCGCCGACGCGCTATTTTCCCGGCCACGCCGCCGACAAGAAGGGCAAGCGCTGATGAGCAAGCCAGTCTCCCCCCGCAAGGTCGGCGAAAAGGAAGCCCTTTCCGTCGGCACGCAGATCCGGGGTTCGGCCCAGAAGCTGAACCTGGTCGCGGCCCTCATCCGCAACAAGCCGGTCGGTGATGCGATGAACATCCTCGCCTTCTCGACGAAGGCGATGGCGGTCGACGCGCGCAAGGTGCTGGCCTCGGCCATCGCCAATGCCGAGAACAACCACAACCTCGACGTCGACGCGCTCGTCGTCGCCGAGGCGTCGGTCGGCAAGTCGATCACCATGAAGCGCTTCGCGACCCGCGGCCGTGGCAAGTCCACCCGCATCCTGAAGCCGTTCAGCCGTCTGCGCATCGTCGTGCGCGAGCAGGAAGAAGCATAATGGGTCACAAGAGCAACCCCATCGGCATGCGGCTCCAGATCAACCGGACCTGGGACAGCCGCTGGTTCGCCGAGGGCCATGATTATGGTCAGCTGCTGCTGGAGGATTTGAAGATCCGCGCCTTCATCATGAAGACGTTGCCGCAGGCCGCCATCTCCAAGGTCGTCATCGAGCGTCCGGCCAAGCTGTGCCGCATCTCGATCTTCGCTGCCCGTCCCGGTGTCATCATCGGCAAGAAGGGCTCGGACATCGAGAAGCTGCGCAAGACGATCGGCGCGATGACCAAGTCCGACGTGTCGCTGAACATCGTCGAGATCCGCAAGCCGGAAATCGATGCCAAGCTCGTCGCGCAGGGCATCGCCGACCAGCTTGAGCGTCGTATCGCCTTCCGCCGCGCCATGAAGCGTGCGGTGCAGTCGGCGATGCGCCTGGGTGCCGACGGCATCCGCGTCGCCTGCGGCGGCCGCCTCGGCGGCGCCGAGATCGCACGTTCGGAAAGCTATCGCGAAGGTCGGGTTCCGCTGCACACGCTGCGCGCGAACATCGACTATGCCGAGGCCCAGGCCCACACGTCCTATGGCGTGTGCGGCGTGAAGGTCTGGGTCTTCAAGGGCGAGATCCTCGGCCATGACCCGATGGCGCAGGACCGGTTGATGATGGAAGCACAGACTTCCGGCGTCCGTCCGGCCCGCGACGACCGTCGTTAAGGGGCAACAGACATGCTGCAACCGAAAAAGACCAAGTTCCGCAAGGCCTTCAAGGGCCGCATCCATGGTGACGCCAAGGGTGGCACCAGCCTCAACTTCGGCTCGTACGGCCTGAAGGCGATGGAGCCGGAGCGGATCACCGCACGGCAGATCGAGGCGGCCCGCCGCGCGATCACGCGTCACATCAAGCGCCAGGGGCGTTTGTGGATCCGCATCTTCCCGGACGTGCCCGTCTCGTCGAAGCCGGCCGAAGTCCGCATGGGCTCGGGCAAGGGTTCGCCGGAATTCTGGGCCGCCCGCGTCAAGCCGGGCCGGATCCTGTTCGAGCTCGACGGCGTCGAAGGCAAGATCGCTGCTGAGGCGTTCGAGCGTGCCGCGATGAAGCTGCCGATCAAGGTCAAGGTCGTTGCCCGCCTTGGCGACACCAGCCACCTCGGAGGCGAATAACATCATGGCAAAGACCGATTTCGTCAGCCAGAGCGACGATCAGCTGTCCGAGAACCTCGGCCAGCTGAAGCGCGAGCAGTTCAACCTCCGCTTCCAGGCGGCGACGAACCAGCTCGAGAAGCCGAGCCGCGTCAAGGAAGTCCGTCGCGACATCGCGCGGATCAAGACCCTCCAGGCGCAGCGCACCAGCGCCGCGGCTGCCAAGTAAGGATAGTAGCACATGCCTAAGCGCGTGCTGACCGGGCTGATCGTCTCCGACAAGGGCGACAAGACGGTGGTTGTGAATGTCGAGCGTAAGGTGAAGCACCCGCTCTACGGCAAGATCATCCGTCGTTCGAAGAAGTACCACGCCCATGACGAGGCGAACGAGTACAAGCAGGGCGAGACCGTGCGCATCGAAGAGACTGCGCCGATCTCGAAGCTGAAGACCTGGAAGGTCGTCGATCGGGTGAATACCCATGCGACGCCCGAACGGGTCGACGTCGACGCATAATCCGTCGCCGGTGGTCTGCCGGCGGAGGAAGAGGGCAGGGCTTGCGTCCTGCCAGCGGAGTGGTTACAGGGCCGCTCCCCCGGTGCAGTCCGCTGCGCCGGGGTCATTATTTTAGGCGGGGTTGGGTCGGTATCCACCCCATAGACGAGAAGGAAATGGATCGATGATCCAGATGCAATCCAATCTCGACGTCGCAGACAACAGCGGCGCGAAGCGGGTGCAGTGCATCAAGGTGCTGGGCGGCTCGAAGCGTCGCACGGCATCGGTCGGCGACATCATCGTCGTCAGCATCAAGGAAGCACAGCCCCGCGGCAAGGTGAAGAAGGGTGACGTGCACCGCGCCGTCATCGTCCGCACCGCCAAGGACATCCACCGTGCCGATGGCTCGACCATCCGCTTCGACGGCAACGCCGCCGTCCTGGTCAACAAGAACGAGGAGCCGATCGGCACCCGTATCTTCGGCCCGGTCGTGCGCGAGCTGCGTGGCAAGAAGCACATGAAGATCATCTCTCTCGCGCCCGAGGTGCTGTAATGGCCGCCGCGAAGATCAAAAAGGGTGACCGCGTCGTCGTTCTGTCCGGCAAGGACAAGGGCAAGACCGGCACCGTGACGCTGGCGATGCCGAAGGACGGCAAGGTCGTGGTCGAGGGCGTGAACATCGCCACCCGCCACAAGAAGCCGACGCAGGCGAACCCGCAGGGCGGCCTCGAGAAGGTCGAGGCGCCGATGCACATCTCGAAGGTTGCGCACGTGACCGCCGACGGCAAGCCCACCCGCGTCCGTTTCGAGACGCAGGACGGCAAGAAGGTCCGCGTGGCCGTCAAGACCGGAGACAAGATCGATGGCTGATGCAGTCTACAAGCCCCGCATGAAGGGCATCTACGAAGAGATCATCATCAAGGCGATGGTCGAGAAGTTCGGCTACAAGAACGTCAACGAGATCCCGCGCATCGACAAGATCGTCCTGAACATGGGCGTCGGCGAGGCGACCCAGGACAAGAAGCGCGTCGACCAGGCTGCTTCCGAAATGGAACTGATCGCGGGCCAGAAGCCGGTGATCACCAAGGCGAAGAAGTCGATCGCGCAGTTCAAGCTGCGCGAGGGTATGCCGATCGGCGTGAAGGTCACCCTTCGCCGCGAGCGCATGTACGAATTCCTCGACCGTTTCATCACGATCGCGCTTCCCCGCGTCCGCGATTTCCGCGGGCTCAACCCGAAGAGCTTCGACGGCCGTGGCAACTATGCCTGCGGCATCAAGGAGCAGATCGTGTTTCCCGAGATCAACTATGACCGCATCGACAAGGTGCGCGGCATGGACGTGATCGTCACCACCACCGCGAAGACCGACGACGAGGCGCGCGAGCTGCTCCGTCTGTTCGGCTTCCCGTTCCCGCAGCCCGAGGCTGACGAGCAGAAGCAGGCTGCGTGAGCAGCCTCGCTTGTCCGAAGTAAGGAAGAGAGCTTAAGTCCATGGCGAAACTGAGTTCGATCAACAAGAATGAGCGTCGCAAGAAGCTTGTGAAGCAATATGCTCCCAAGCTGGCGAAGCTGAAGGCGATGGCCAACGACCAGAGCCTCGACGAGAGCGAGCGTCTGATCGCGCGCCTCAAGATGGCGGAACTGCCGCGCAACTCGAACCCGACCCGTATCCGCAACCGTTGCGAGATCACCGGTCGTCCGCGCGCTTACTACCGCAAGTTCCGTCTCGCTCGCGTGATGCTTCGTGATCTGGCCAACAAGGGCATGATCCCGGGCCTGACGAAGTCGAGCTGGTAAGGATCAGAAGATGGCATTGACCGATCCCCTGGGTGATTTGCTCACCCGCATCCGCAACGGCCAGCGTGCGAAGAAGGACTCCGTCCTCTCGCCGTCGTCGAAGCTCCGCATCCGCGTCCTCGACGTGCTCCAGCGCGAAGGCTACATCCGTGGCTACAGCGACGAGCAGATGGGTCCGGCAGCGGGCGTCCGCATCGAGCTGAAGTATTTCGAGGGCCAGCCGGCGATCAAGCACGTCGCTCGCGTCTCGAAGCCCGGCCGCCGCGTCTATTCCGGTTCGCAGGAACTGCCGCGCGTCCGCAACGGCCTCGGCATCACCATCGTCTCGACGCCTCGCGGTGTTCTGTCCGACGCGGAAGCGCGCGAACAGAACGTCGGCGGCGAAGTCCTTGCGGAGGTCTTCTGATGAGCCGCATCGGTAAGAAGCCGGTTCCCGTACCGGCCGGCGTGACGCCGTCGATCGACAAGGGCATCATCAGCGTGAAGGGTCCCAAGGGCACCCTCACGATGCCGATGCGCGACGAGATCAGCTACACGATCGAGGACGGCGGCATTTCGGTGCAGCCGGCCAACGACACCAAGCGCGCCCGTGCCTTCTGGGGCATGCAGCGTACGATGGTGCAGAACCTGGTGACGGGCGTCACCGACGGCTTCACCAAGAAGCTGCTCATCACCGGCGTCGGCTATCGCGCCGCGGCACAGGGCAAGACGCTCAAGCTGCAGCTCGGCTACAGCCACGACGTCAACATCGCGGTGCCGGAAGGCATCGAGGTGAAGACGCCGGACGCCACGACCGTCGAGATCAGCGGTTCCGACAAGCAGAAGGTCGGCCAGCTGGCCGCCGAGATTCGTCAGTGGCGCAAGCCCGAGCCGTACAAGGGCAAGGGCATCAAGTACGACGGCGAGTTCATCTTCCGCAAGGAAGGGAAGAAGAAGTAATGACCAAGGGTCTCTCTCTTTTCGCGAAGCGCCGTCGGCGCAATCGTACCGCGCTGAAGGCGCGGGCCGGCACCCGTCCGCGGTTGTCGATCCATCGTTCGGGCAAGCACATCTATGCCCAGGTCATCGACGACGTCGCCGGCAAGACCGTCGCGTCGGCATCGACGCTGGAAAAGGACGTGCGCGACCAGTCGGGCGCCAACATCGCGGCAGCGACCGCGGTCGGTACCCGCGTGGCGGAAAAGGCCAAGGAAGCGGGCGTGACGCAGGTCGTGTTCGATCGTGGCGGCTTCCTCTATCACGGTCGTGTCAAGGCGCTGGCCGAGGCCGCGCGTGAAGCCGGATTGGAGTTCTAATAATGGCTGACGAGAACAACGTGCAGCCGGCAGCGGCTGAAGGCGCTCCCCAGGAAGCGCAGACGCAGGCGCCCCAGGGTGGCCAGCAGGGCGGCTACGGCGCACCGGGTGGTGGTCGTGGCGGTCCCCGCGGCGGTCGTGGTGGCGGCGGTGGCGGTCGCGGTCCGGGTGGCCCCGGCGGCAATCGCGGCGGTCGCGATGGCGGTCGCGGTCGTGACGGCCGTGGCGGTCGTCCCGGTCAGGACGACGGCGGCGAAGAGCTGATCGAAAAGCTGGTCCACATCAACCGCGTGTCGAAGACGGTGAAGGGCGGCAAGCGCTTCGGCTTCGCGGCGCTGGTCGTCGTGGGCGACGGCAAGGGTCGCGTCGGCTTCGGCCACGGCAAGGCGCGCGAAGTGCCGGAAGCCATCTCCAAGGCCACTGCGGCTGCGAAGAAGGCGATGGTCCGCGTGCCGCTGAAGGACGGTCGCACGCTGCATCATGACGGCAACGGCCATTTCGGTGCCGGTCGCGTGACGCTCCGTTCGGCGCCGCAGGGCACCGGCATCATCGCGGGTGGCCCGATGCGCGCCATCTTCGAATCGCTCGGCGTGGCCGACGTGGTGACGAAGTCGATCGGCACGTCCAATCCCTACAACATGATCCGCGCCACGTTCGAGGCACTGGGTGAGCAGACTTCGCCGAAGTCGGTCGCACAGCGTCGTGGCAAGAAGATCGCCGACCTGATCGGCCGCGGTGGTTCGCAGACCGCCGAGGCGGATGCTGCGGCCGTCGTGGAGTAATCGACATGGCGACTATCAAGATCAAGCAGACCGGTTCGCCGATCCGCCGGACCAAGGACCAGCGCGCGACGCTGATCGGTCTCGGCCTCAACAAGATGCACAAGGTCTCGGAGCTGGAAGACAGCCCCGAGGTCCGCGGGATGATCCGCAAGGTGCAGCACATGGTCGAGGTGCAGGGCTAACCCCTTCGCGTTCACCTAGTGACAAATACGGGGAAGGGGGCTAACGGGCCCCCTTCCTTTTTCCATATTCTTTAGTCCGCGCGACAAAAGCGAAAGCGAGTGCATATCATGAAGCTCAACGAACTCCGCGACAACCAGGGCGCCCGCAAGTCCAAGATCCGCGTCGGACGCGGTATCGGTTCGGGCAAGGGCAAGACCGGCGGCCGCGGCCAGAAGGGTCAGAAGAGCCGCGAGGGCGTCAGCATCGCCGGCTTCGAGGGCGGTCAGATGCCGCTCCACATGCGTCTGCCGAAGCGTGGCTTTAACAACATCTTCGCCAAGGATTATGCCGAGGTGAACACCGGCGCGATCCAGAAGGCGATCGATGCGGGCAAGCTGTCGGCCGAGGGCACGATCGATCAGGCGGCGCTGAAGGCGGCCGGCCTGGTCCGTGGCGGCAAGGACGGTGTCCGTCTGCTCGCCAAGGGCGAACTGACCACCAGGCTGTCCTTCCACGTTGCCGGCGCGTCGGCCGGTGCGAAGGCGCAGGTCGAGAAGACCGGCGGTTCGCTCGATATCCCGGTCGTCGTTCCTGCCGCGGAAAAGGCCGCCGCCAAGAAGGGCGTGCAGTATAAGGCCCGCCAGGAAAAGAAGGCGTCGTTCAAGGCGTAGGCCTGCTCTCCTCATCTCTCCGTCATGCCGGACTCGTTCCGGCATCCACCGAGCCGCAAGCGCCTTAGCCGGCAGGTACGCGGCTCGGTGGACCCCGGAACAAGTCCGGGGTGACGAAGGAATTGGAAAAGGTCGTCCTCGCACAAAGGACGACCGAACTGCCGGACCGATTAGACAAGGCGCGATCAGCGCCTATATGAGCGGCGGGGCGGTTCAAACGCATCCCGCCGTTTTTGTTTCCAGGATACACGCATGGCATCCGCAGCCGACCAGATGGCGCAAAGCATCAGTCTCGCGAAATTCGCGCAGGCGACCGACCTCAAGAAGCGGCTGTGGTTCACGATCGGCGCGCTGATCGTCTTCCGCCTGCTCAGCTATGTGCCGCTGCCGGGCATCGACCCGACCGCACTCAACCTGTTGAGCGAGCGTACCACGGGCGGCGTGCTCGATTTCTTCAACACCTTCTCGGGCGGTTCGCTCAGCCGCATGTCGCTGATCGCATTGGGCGTGATGCCGTACATCACCGCCTCGATCGTCGTGCAACTCGCCACCTCGCTGTCGCCGCAGCTCGCCGCGATCAAGAAGGAAGGCGAATCGGGCCGCAAGAAGCTCAACCAGTACACGCGTTACGGCACCGTCGCGCTGACCGCGATCCAGGGCTATTTCATCGCCGTCGGACTGGAGGCGCTCAGCGCCACCAACGGCGTCGCCGCGGTGATCGAGCCGGGCATGACCTTTCGCGTCGCGGCGGTCATCAGCCTGATCGGCGGCACGATGTTCCTGATGTGGCTGGGCGAGCAGATCACCAGCCGCGGCATCGGCAACGGCGTCAGCCTCATCATCATGGCCGGCATCGTCGCGCATCTGCCGACGACGCTCGTCAACCTGCTGGAAGGCGGCCGTTCGGGATCGATCGACGCGGTCCGCCTGATCGGCATCGTCATCGCGGTGGTCGCGCTGATCCTGTTCATCTGTTTCATGGAGCGCGCCCAGCGCCGCATCCTGATCCAATATCCCAAGCGTCAGACGCAGCGCGGCATGCAGGCGGATCGCAGCCATCTGCCGCTCAAGATCAACACTGCGGGCGTGATCCCGCCGATCTTCGCCTCGTCGCTGCTGCTGATGCCGCTCACCATCTCGCAGTTCGCCGGCCAGCGCGTCGCGGGCGAATCGAAGTGGGGCGATTTCATCATCACCCTCAACCAGTATCTTGCGCACGGGCAGCCGGTGTACATGGCGCTCTATGCCGCCGGCATCATCTTCTTCTCGTTCTTCTACACCGCCGTGGTGTTCAATCCGGAAGAGACCGCCGACAATCTGAAGCGCTACGGCGGCTTCATTCCCGGCATCCGCCCGGGCAAGAATACCGAGACGTATTTCGATTACGTGCTGACCCGCATCACGGTCATCGGTGCCGCCTATCTGACGATCATCTGCCTGTTGCCGGAATATCTGGTGTCGGCGCTGTCGATACCCTTCTACCTTGGCGGCACTAGCCTGTTGATCGTCGTCAACGTAACGATGGACACCGTGACGCAGATTCAGAGCCACCTGCTGGCGCACCAATATGGTGACCTCATCAAGAAGGCGAAGCTGAAGGGCGGCCGTCTCCGCTGAGGCGGGATGGATTGTGCGGGAACAGGGGAGTGCGGCTGTGAACATCATCCTTCTCGGGCCACCGGGGGCCGGCAAAGGCACCCAGGCGCAGCGGCTGATGGCCGAACGCGGGATGGTACAGCTGTCCACCGGGGACATGTTGCGCGCGGCGGTCAAGGCGGGCTCGCCCGTCGGCCTGCAGGCAAAGGCGGTCATGGAGGCCGGCGAGTTGGTCTCGGACGCTATCGTGTCTGCGCTGATCGGCGAGCGGCTGGACCAGGGCATCGCCGGCGGTGCGATCTTCGACGGCTATCCGCGCACCGCCGCACAGGCCGAGGCGCTCGATGCCTTGCTCGAGGAGCGCGGCCTGACGCTCGACCACGTCATCGAGCTCGAGGTCGACGAAGCCGCGCTGATCGAGCGGGTCGAGGGTCGCTATACCTGCGCCAAATGCGGCGAGGGCTATCACGATCGTTTCAAGCTGCCCAAGGTCGCCGGCGTCTGCGACGTCTGCGGCTCGACCGAGTTCAAGCGCCGGCCGGACGACAATGCGGAGACGGTCCACACGCGGATGACCGAATATCGGGCCAAGACCGCACCGATCTTGCCGATCTATCAGGCGCGCGGATTGGTCGAGCGCGTGAACGGCATGGCCGACATCGATCACGTGTCGCAGGCGATCGCCGGCATCCTCGACGGGTGACCGCATCGCCGGCCTGAGTCTGTGCCGGCGGTCACTACGCCGGCACGATGCTCGCGGCGCATGTCCGCGCGACCGCAATGCATCCATCGCCATCCATCGGAACCCGCCCGTGCCGGCAATCATGACGCTGGCGCGGTGATAACAGACAATCACCATGACGTATTTGTCATGTCCGGGTCATCGCCCCGCTAGGTCCCCCCGCGTAGAAGCGGATCACGGTCGCTAAGGCGGCCGGCAGCTTTGACGAGATCGGTACCCGACACTCCCGGGGGTGCCGTAGGGGCCGGCGGAAGGGATGCTTTCCGCCGGCCTTTCCTGTAGAGGAATGGCGTGAGGAAGCATCCGTGAGCCGCAAGATCCTGATCGTCGAGGATGACAGCTCGACCGCCGCCTACCTCGCCAAGGGCTTGTCCGAAGCCGGTTATTCCGTCGAATCGGCGCGCGACGGCCGCGACGGCCTGTTCCTTGCCAGCGAAGGGATCTTCGACCTCGTCATCGCCGATCGCATGCTGCCGGGCCTCGATGGCCTGTCGATGGTCAGCGCGATCCGGGCCGCGGGCATCGCGACGCCGGTTCTGGTCCTGTCCGCGCTCGCGGCGGTCGACGACCGCGTCGACGGGCTGAAGGCAGGCGCCGACGACTATCTGTGCAAGCCCTTTTCGTTCGCCGAACTGTCCGCCCGGATCGAGGCGCTCGTGCGCCGTTCCGATCGCGCCGCAACCGAGCCGACCAAGACCCGGCTGGCGGTCGGCGATCTGGAAATCGACCTGCTCGCCCGCCACGTTACCCGTGCGGGCCGCAGCATCCCGCTCGGCGCGCGCGAATTCAACCTGCTGGAATTTCTCGCGCGCCACGCTGGACAGGTCGTCACCCGCACGATGATGCTGGAGAAGATCTGGAACTATCATTTCGATCCGGGCAGCAACGTCGTCGACGTTCATATCGGCCGGTTGCGGCGCAAGCTGGAGGACGGCTTCCCCTCGCCGATCCTCCATACCGTGCGCGGTGCCGGATACCGGCTCGCGGCGGATCCAGCGTGACCCTGGGCGGGTCGATCCCGATTCGCGTTCGCCAGTGAAGCGGCTAAGGCAGGCCATGCGCCTGTCCGTCACCGCCCGCATCGCCCTGCTGTCGATCGGGTTGGCGCTCGTGTCGAACCTGGTGCTGGTCGGCTTCGTGTGGAAGCGGACCGACGCGGTGGTCATCGGCACCGTGCGGCGCGAGACGATCGAGCAATCCGATGCGATGCGGTCGATCTTCCACGTCGGCGGCCTGCCGGCGGTGGTCGAGGCGATCGGCCATGCCCGCGCGGCGGGTGACACCTCGCTCCTGATCGCGGTGCTGGATCGTCACGGCGCGCGGATCGCCGGCACGATCCCGGGCGGCCTGGACCTGCCGCTGACCCCCAGCCTGTTCCGCATCGCCGATCTCGATTCGCATCGTGCGACCGGCGACATCGGCTACACCCTGCGACCGATCGGGCATTATTGGCTGCTCACCGGCCGCCGGCTCGATCTGGTCGAGGCGGAACGGCGCGCGATCGAGGGCGCGCTGGTGGTGGCAGTGCTGCTGTCGCTGGTGCTCGGTATCGGCGCGGGCCTCGTGCTCGCCCGCTACGTCGGCATCCGCCTCAACCGCATCGCGGCGGTGATCGAGGCGGCGGGGGAGGGCGACCTGTCGCGCCGCGTCCCGGTTGCGCCGGCGCGCCGCGATGCGTTCGACCGTCTCGCCAACCAGCTCAACCTGATGCTCGGCAAGCTCGAACGGCTGATGGTCGAACTGCGCCTCGTCACCGACAGCCTGGCGCATGACCTGCGCTCGCCGCTGACCCGGCTGCGGACGAAGACCGAACAGGCGGTGCTGATCGCCGATCCCGCCACGCGCGAAGCGGCATTGGGCGGGCTGCTCGCGGAAACCGACCTCGTCATGCGGATGCTGACGATGTTGATCGAGATCAGCCGCTCCGAATCGGTGTCGCGCGACCGCTTCATCCTGGTCGAGCCTGCCGAACTGGTCGAGGAGATCGCCGAGCTCTACGAACCCGTCGCCGAAGAGGCCGGCTTCGTCTTCACCGTCGCCATCGACGCGTCGGCACCGGCGATGCTGCTGCACCGCGAATTGCTCAGCCAGGCGATTACCAACCTGATCGACAATGCGCTGAAGCACGCGTCGAACGGCGGGCGATTGACCCTCCGTCTGGTCGCCTCGCCGCACGAGATCGCGATCCAGGTCGAGGATCGCGGCATCGGCATCGCGGAGGGGGACCGGGCACAGGCGCTCAAGCGGTTCGGCCGCCTCGATGCCGCGCGGACCACGCCGGGGGCAGGGCTGGGCATGGCGCTGATCGAGGCGGTGGCGCGGCTGCACAACGGTCGCTTCGAACTGGCGGACAATGCGCCGGGACTGATCGCGCGGATCGTGCTGCCGGCCTGACGCCGCGACTTCGTCGTATTTCCGCCCCGGTTCCGCGCCGAGGCAGGGTTAACCGCTTGCTAGCCGGCGTCCGATAGTGTGTCGGACGGATGCGGCCGGGGGGCCGCTTTCCATGTGAGGGGCTTTGCGCCGGGTTCGGCAAGAAGGAGCGTTATGCTTGGGGCGATCGTGTTCACCTACGGCATGCTGATGAGCTTCGTGTTGCAGGGGGCATCCCGCAACGCCAGGCTGAAGCGGCCGAATCCGCCGATGCTGCAATATGTCGGCTATGTCCTGTGCGGCCTGTCCGCCGGCTTGTCGGGTATGCTGCTGTTGATGGCGTTCACCGCACGGGCACCGTTCCCGCTGGTGTAGCGGGCGGTGCGGCGCGGCGCGGCGCTTACGATGCGCGCCGGGTGCCCAGCGCCGCGTCGATCCTGGCGACCAGGTCGCTCAGCGCGGGCGGCGACCAGGGCGTGCCGGCGGATGGCGATGGGATCTGCACCTTCTTGGCGATCCGGCTATAGGCGTGCTGCGACAGTGCCACGTTCGTTCCTCAGACTGCGAATCCGTCATGGTCGAAGAGCGCTGCCAAATGGTTAAGGCTGCGGCAGGCGGGTGGCCAAGGCGCCGTAACGCTTGCATCGCCGCACGCGCGGCCCGAACAGGATGACCATGGACCCGCTCAGCCTGTTCGGCCTCTTCGCCATCCTGTTCATGCTGCTCTGCTATCTGATGGAGGAGCGATCGCCATGGTGGACGCTCGGATTCGCCTTCGGGTGCCTGCTCAGTTCCACATATGGCTTCCTGCAGGGGGCATGGCCGTTCGGCTGGGTGGAATTGCTGTGGACCGGTATCGCCGTGCGACGCTGGTGGCTGGCGCTGGCGAAACGACGGCGTGAGGGCCGGGGCACGGAACCGGTCGCTTGACACGGCGTTTGCGCGCGCCTACCTGCCTTTCCCTCCGAAATACCGGTTGCTCCGGCGGCGCTCGTTTGCGCTCGCCGCGTTTTGCGTAGTTGCAAACAGGGGCGGCGGTATTGCTCGGAAGATGCGACGAGATGGGGGTCGTGCGGCCATGCCGAACCCCGTGGAGCTAGGAGAAACATTTCATGGCACGTATCGCGGGTGTCAATATCCCGACCAACAAGCGCGTGGTGATCGCGCTGACCTACATCCACGGCATTGGTCTGACCAAGTCGAAGGAAATCACGGCCAAGCTGAACATCGCTCCCGAGCGTCGCGTTCAGGACCTGACCGACCAGGAAGTCCTGCAGATCCGTGAGACGATCGACGCCGACCACACGGTCGAGGGCGATCTGCGTCGCGAAACCGCGATGAACATCAAGCGCCTGATGGATCTGGCCTGCTATCGCGGCCTGCGTCATCGCAAGGGCCTGCCGGTCCGCGGCCAGCGCACGCATACCAATGCGCGCACCCGCAAGGGCAAGGCGAAGCCGATCGCAGGGAAGAAGAAGTAAGGACGATCTGGAGGATCGTCTTTCCGTCTTCTCCGTCGGAGACAGGGTCGAGGCTGACCGCCTCCCGTTCTCCGTACCACGACCTAGAGTCAGGAATTTCAGTCAATGGCACGTGAACCGCAGCGTATTCGCCGTCGCGAACGCAAGAACATCACCTCTGGCGTCGCGCATGTGAACGCCAGCTTCAACAACACCATGATCACCATCACCGACGCGCAGGGCAATGCCATTTCGTGGTCGTCCGCCGGTGCGATGGGGTTCAAGGGTAGCCGAAAGTCGACCCCGTACGCCGCTCAGGTGGCCGCGGAAGACGCCGGCAAGAAGGCCGCCGAGCACGGCGTCCGCACCATCGAAGTCGAAGTGAAGGGTCCGGGTTCGGGTCGCGAATCGGCGCTGCGCGCGCTGCAGGCGGTCGGTTTCCAGATCACCTCGATCCGTGACGTCACCTCGATCCCGCACAATGGCGTGCGTCCGTCGAAGCGTCGTCGCGTCTGATCTTTCACGTGCCGGCTGACGAGTCGGCGCGTCTTTCTCCCGGCTGGAGCTGCCCCCTGTTCCGGCCCAAATTAGGGGACACCTGTGTCTGTCAATGCAAAGAACTGGCAGGAACTGAAGAAGCCCAACGGCCTTGAGAAGAAGGGCGGCGATGGCAAGCGCAAGGCTACCTTCGTGGCCGAGCCGCTGGAGCGTGGTTTTGGTCTGACGCTCGGCAACGCGCTGCGCCGCGTGCTGCTCTCGTCGCTGCAGGGTGCTGCCGTCACCTCGATCAAGATCGAGAACGTGCTGCATGAATTCTCGTCGCTCGCCGGCGTTCGCGAGGATGTCACGGACATCGTCCTGAACGTCAAGCAGATCGCGATCCGCATGCAGGGCGAGGGGCCGAAGCGCCTCCAGCTCTCGGCGACCGGTCCTGGCGAAGTGAAGGCCGGCGATATCGCCGTGTCGGGCGACATCGAGGTGATGAACCCCGAGCTGGTGCTGTGCCACCTCGACGAAGGCGCGACGCTCAACATGGAGCTGACCGCCGACATCGGTAAGGGCTACGTTCCCGCGACCGCCAACCGTCCGGCCGATGCGCCGATCGGTCTGATTCCGGTCGATGCGCTCTACTCGCCGGTACGTCAGGTATCCTACAAGGTCGACCCGACCCGCGTCGGTCAGGACCTGGATTACGACAAGCTGACGCTGACGATCGAGACCGACGGCACGGTGACCCCGGAAGACGCGGTAGCCTATGCCGGCCGCATCCTCCAGGACCAGCTCGCACTGTTTGTGCACTTCGACGATTCGGCGATCACGCGTTCGTCCGCTCCGATCGGTCAGGCAGCTGCCCCGGCGGCTGGCGGCGAGACGGCGGGCGATACCCAGCAGATCAATCGTTACCTTCTCAAGAAGGTCGACGAGCTCGAACTGTCGGTGCGTTCGGCGAACTGCCTCAAGAACGACAACATCATCTACATCGGTGACCTGGTCGGCAAGACCGAGGCCGAGATGCTCCGGACCCCGAACTTCGGCCGCAAGTCGTTGAACGAGATCAAGGAAGTCCTCTCGTCCATGGGCCTGCGTCTCGGCATGGAAATCCCGGGCTGGCCGCCTGAGAACATCGAAGAGATGGCGAAGAAGCTTGAGCAGGAGATCATGGGCTAAGCCGCACGCGGATAGCCACGCTATCCGCGAGACGGCGAAAGCCCGGCCGACGGGCGGGGAGGCGACGAAGACCCTGACCCGTTCGACGTGACCGGTGCGGCTTCGCCGCACCGGTCACGCGGCCCCCGAAGCCGCACCCTCACAAGTGCGACTTTCGTGACTATCGACGGGTTGAGGGCGGTGGCCCGTTATCGCACCGCCTGGTCTGGGGTTTCCGTCAAACGGCCCCTTAACGAACGAAGGAATTACTCATGCGTCATCGCGTTGGCGGTCGTAAGCTGCAGCGTACCTCGGCCCATCGTACGGCCCTGTTCCGCAACATGTCGGCCGCGCTCATCAAGCATGAGCAGATCACCACGACCCTCGCCAAGGCGAAGGAACTGCGTCCCTACGTCGAAAAGCTCATCACGCTGGCGAAGAAGGGTGGCCTGTCCAACCGTCGTCTGGCGCATGCGCGCCTGCTCGACGATGCGCAGCTGGTGAAGCTGTTCGACGTCCTCGCGTCGCGCTATGCCGACCGTAACGGCGGCTACACCCGCGTCATCAAGGCTGGCATCCGTGCGTCGGACGCCTCGCCGATGGCGATCATCGAATTCGTCGACCGCGACGTTTCGGCCAAGGGTCAGGATTCGGGCCCGGTCCAGACGGACGAGGATTTCGACGAGGCGGCATAAGAGCCAGCGAAGCTGGATCGAGGCTCAGGCCTAATCGGGCCGGCGTCGCTACGTTGACGTCCGCCGACACGGCTTTGCCGGGTCGCTGACACAGAAAGAGGCCGCACCATCGCTGGTGCGGCCTTTTTCGTGCGATTCACATGAGAGACCCGCCGCGGCACAGCCGCGTCGGGGAACGGGTGCTTCGCGCCGCCGGCCGGGCTTGGCCTGCGCGGACATGGCCGCTAAGGCCTGCGCCCATGCAGCACACCGACAGCATCCTCATCGTCGATTTCGGCAGCCAGGTGACGCAGCTCATCGCGCGCCGCGTCCGCGAGGCGGGGGTCTATAGCGAGATCGCCCCCTTCCAGTCCGCCGAAGAGGCGTTCGACCGGATGCAGCCTGCCGGCATCATCCTGTCGGGCGGCCCGGCCTCGGTGACGCTGGCGACGTCACCCCGCGCGCCGCAGCGCTTCTTCGAGGCGGGAATCCCGATCCTCGGCATCTGCTACGGCCAGCAGCTCATGAGCGCGCAGCTCGGCGGTAACGTCGTCATCTCGGGCGATGGCGGCGAATTCGGCAAGGCGTTCGTCGACGTGAAGTCCGACTGTGGCCTGTTCCACGGCCTGTGGGCGGAGGGCGAGCGGCACCAGGTGTGGATGAGCCACGGCGACAAGGTCGACGCGCTGCCGCCCGGCTTCGTACCCGTCGCCACGTCGGAAGGTGCACCGTTTGCCATCGTCGCCGACGAGGCACGCCGCTTCTACGGCGTCCAGTTCCACCCGGAGGTCGTCCACACCCCCGACGGCGGCAAACTGATCGCCAACTTCGCCCGCCACGTCTGCGGCCTCGCCGGTGACTGGACGATGGCTGAGTTTCGCGAGGCGAAGATCGCCGAGATCCGCGCGCAGGTCGGCAAGGGCAAGGTCATCTGCGGCCTGTCGGGCGGCGTGGATTCGTCCGTGGCGGCGCTGCTGATCCACGAGGCGATCGGCGATCAGCTGGCCTGCGTCTTCGTAGATGGCGGCATCCTGCGCGCTGGGGAGGCCGAGCAGGTCGTCGGCCTGTTCCGCGGCCATTACAACATCCCGCTCGTCCATGTGCAGGCACAGACGCTGTTCATGAACGGCCTTGCCGGCGTCACCGATCCCGAGGCCAAGCGCAAGTTCATCGGCAAGACCTTCATCGACGTGTTCGAGGCGGAGGCGAAGAAGATCGGCGGTGCGGAATTCCTGGCGCAGGGGACGCTCTATCCCGACGTCATCGAAAGCGTCAGCTTCACCGGTGGCCCGTCGGTGACGATCAAGAGCCACCACAATGTGGGCGGCCTGCCCGAACGCATGAACATGAAGCTGGTCGAGCCGCTGCGCGAACTGTTCAAGGACGAGGTCCGCGCGCTGGGTCGCGAGTTGGGGCTGCCCGACGTGTTCGTCGGCCGCCACCCGTTCCCCGGGCCCGGTCTGGCCATCCGCATCCCCGGCGAGGTGACGAAGGAACGGTGCGATATCCTGCGCAAGGCGGATGCGGTGTATCTAGAGGAAATCCGCAACGCCGGCCTCTACGATGCGATCTGGCAGGCCTTCGCGGTGCTGCTGCCGGTCCGCACCGTCGGCGTGATGGGCGACGGCCGCACCTACGACCACGTCCTCGCCTTGCGCGCCGTCACCTCGACCGACGGCATGACCGCGGAGGTGTTCGATTTCCCGAGCGACTTCCTGCCGCGCGTCGCCACCCGGATCGTCAACGAGGTGAAGGGCGTCAACCGCGTCGTATACGACTATACGTCGAAGCCGCCCGGCACGATCGAGTGGGAATGACCGCGTCGTCGCGGGATTGATCCAGCGGTCTTGACCTAACCCTCCTGTTGTCTGACAAGACGGTGGTGAGGGGGGTGGGGCAACCATACCGGGACGTCGGGGGAACGCCCGGCGGGCCGGATCGCAACTCCCCACGAACGATCGCGCACGCTCGCCGTGCGCCGTGGAACGGAGACGAAGCGATGAAGACGTGGCTGACCGCGCTGGCCCTGATCCTTGCCGCGCCTGCGGTGGCGCAGGATGCGAGCGCCCCGGCCGAGACGGTCACCGTGCATGGCGACCGGCCCGCCCCCAAATTCGACAAGCGTATTTTCGGTCAGTTCGCCGAACATCTCGGCACCGGCATCTATGGCGGCATCTGGGTCGGCAAGGGCAGCCGCATTCCCAACGTCGACGGCTATCGCCGCGACGTGCTGGAGGCGTTGAAGGCGATCCGGGTTCCCGTCGTGCGCTGGCCGGGTGGATGCTTCGCCGACGAATATCACTGGCGCGAGGGCATTGGCGCCCCGTCGAAGCGCAAGGTCAAGATCAACACCAACTGGGGCGGCGTGACCGAGGACAATGCGGTCGGCACCCACGAGTTCATGAACTATTCCGAGATGCTGGGCGCCGAACCCTATGTTTCGGGCAACGTCGGCAACGGCACGCCGAGCGAGATGGCGGAATGGGTCGAGTACATGACCTCCCCGAGTGGGTCGAGCTTGGCGCGGGAACGTGCCGCCAACGGTCGCAAGACGCCCTGGGCCTTGCCGATGTTCGGCATCGGCAACGAACTGTGGGGCTGCGGCGGCAACATGCGGCCCGAATATGCTGCGGACGTCACCCGTCGCTACAGCACCTTCATCAAGATGCCGGAGGGCCAGAAGGTGATGAAGATCGCCAGCGGCGCCAATTCCGAGGATTATACCTGGACGGACGTGATGATGCGCGAGGCGGCGCGGGCGTTCGAGGGTATCGGCGTGCATTATTACACCATTCCCTATGACTGGAAGCACAAGGGGGCCGCGACCGGGTTCGACGAGGACCAGTGGGCGCGGACGCTGGTCAAGACGACCAAGATGGAAGAGCTGATCGCCCGGCACGCCGCGATCATGGACAAATACGATCCCGGCAAGCGCGTGGCGTTGCTGGTCGACGAATGGGGGACCTGGTACGATCAGGAACCGGGCAGCCATCCTGGCTTCCTGTACCAGCAGAACTCACTGCGCGACGCGCTGGTGGCCAGCCTGAACTTCGACATCTTCGCCCGCCACACCGATCGCCTGCGCGGCGCCAACGTCGCCCAGATGGTCAACGTATTGCAGGCGATGCTGCTGACCGACGGCAACCGCATGGTCAGGACGCCGACCTATTGGGTGTTCGACCTGTACAAGGATTATCAGGACGGCATCGTGCTGCCCGTCGAGGTACAGTCGCGCTGGTATGCCAAGAATCAGTGGGTGTTGAAGGCGGTCAGCGCCAGCGCGGTGCGCGGCACCGATGGCGTCGTCCACATGGGGTTGACCAACGTCGATCCAAACCAGCCCGCGACCGTCTCGGTAAAGCTGGAGGGCGTCACTGGTGGGGCGGTCGGCGGCCGTATCCTGACCGCCGCAGCGATGGATGCGCACAACACGTTCGACACGCCGAACGCGGTGGTGCCCGTCGCCTTCACCGGCGCGGCGCTGGCGGGAGGGACGCTGCGGGTGACGTTGCCACCAAAGTCGGTGGTGATGCTGGATATCCTCTGATCCGGCGGCAAGGGGCGCGGCAATGCCGACGATCAGCCGTCGCCCGCTGGCGGCGGCTGGCCCGTTCGTGGCCCTGACACAGGGGACTGGCGCGCCCGGCAGGATTCGAACCTGCAACTCCAAGCTTAGAAGGCTCGTGCTCTATCCAGTTGAACTACGGGCGCGCGCGTGAGTGCCGGTTAGCGTGGTTTGCGCCGGACTGGAACCGCCATATACACGATCCATGAGCAATGGTGACGGGCGCGCGGTGGATGCCGGCGCGATGGGCGGGCAGTCGTTCCGCTATTACGATTTCGTCATGGCGGCGTTCGTCGCGATCCTGCTGCTGTCGAACGTGATCGGGGCGGGCAAGGTCGCGCAGATCGTGCTGCCGGGCATCGGGCCATGGCCCTTTGGGGCGGGCATCCTGTTCTTTCCGATCAGCTACGTCATCGGCGACGTGCTGACCGAAGTCTATGGCTACGCCCGCGCGCGGCGGGTGATCTGGGCGGGGACCGCCGCGGTGGTGTTCATGGCGTTCATGGCTTATGTCGTCGTCGCGCTGCCGCCGGCGCCGACGTGGACCAACCAGGCGGCCTATGCGACCATCTTCGGGCAGGTGCCGCGGATCGTGCTGGCGAGCGTGTGCGCGTTCTGGGCGGGCGAGTTCGTCAATTCCTACGTCATGGCACGGATGAAATTGTGGAGCGAGGGCAGGCACCTGTGGGCGCGGACCATCGGATCGACGGTGCTGGGCGAGGGGGTGGACAGCCTGATCTTCTATCCGCTCGCCTTCCTGGGTGCGGCGGGCTTCACCCCGGCCCTGGTCGTGACGGTGATGCTGACGCAATGGGCGCTCAAGGTGGCGTGGGAGGTTGTGCTGACCCCGGTCACCTATGTCGTCGTGGCCGCGCTGAAGCGGGCGGAGGGCGTCGACGTGTTCGATCGGGAGACCGATTTTACCCCGTTCGCCACGCGGGTCTGAGCCTGCAAAGCTGAACAACATAAACAAGTGGGGCACTCGTACGGAAACTTACGGAGGTTATCGTTTCCGTTTTGGCGATGATCGGATGCTGAGAAGGCGCGTGCCGGCAGGGATTGCCGCGGGCGACGGCGTAAGGCGGCGCATGGGTGTAGGGCAGCGGCTCGTGATCCGGCTTTCGGATCAGCGGCTTGCGGTCGGGGGCGTCCAACACGGCGGGCGCGGGACGGCGAAGCGGCGCGCCGGCGCCCGATTCGTCGTCCCGTCCGGCATCCCCAAGGAGTTGATGACTGCTGCGCGGCGGGGGCGAAGGAGGGGCGTCCCGGTTGCCCTTACCCTTCCGCCGCTGCGCGGCTCCCTCCCTCTCCCGATGGGAGAGGGATTTATCAGGCGGCAATCGTTTCCAGCACGCCTTCGAACAGGCGGCGGCCGTCGGTGCCGCCGTGGGCGACCTCGATCTTGCGTTCGGGATGGGGCATCATACCGAGCACGTTGCCGCCGGCATTGAGGATACCGGCGATGTTGCGGGCCGAGCCGTTGACCTGCTCGCCATAGCGGAAGGCGACGCGGCCTTCGCCTTCGAGGCGGTCGAGGGTGGCGTCGTCGGCGAAGTAGTTTCCGTCGTGGTGGGCGACCGGCACGCGGATGGTCTCACCCGCGGCATATCGGGCGGTAAAGGCCGAGGCGGCGTTGTCGATCGTCAGCGCGACGTCGCGGCAGACGAAATTGAGACCGGCATTGCGCATCAGCGCACCCGGCAGCAGGCCGGCTTCGGTCAGCACCTGGAAACCGTTGCAGACGCCGAGGACGGGAAGGCCCTTGCCCGCCCGTTCGACGACCGCCTGCATGATCGGCGACCGCGCCGCGATCGCGCCCGAGCGCAGGTAATCGCCATAGGAGAAACCGCCGGGCACGGCGACGAGGCCGATGCCGTCGGGCAGCTCGGTGTCGCCGTGCCAGACCATGGTCGGCGCGACGCCGGTCACCGCTTCGAGCGCGACGGCGAGGTCGCGGTCGCAATTGGAGCCGGGGAAGACGATGACCGCGGTGTTCATGTCAGATCCGCTCCACGCGATAATTCTCGATCACGGTGTTGGCCAGCAGCTGGCGGCACATGCCATCGATCGCATCGTCGGTGGTCGTATCGGCCACTTCCAGTTCGAACACCTTGCCGGCGCGGACGTCGTCGACGCCCGCGAAACCGAGCGATCCCAGCGCGTGATGGATGGCGCGCCCCTGCGGGTCGAGCACGCCGGGCTTGAGGGTCACGAAGATACGCAGCTTCATCCTACTTCCCCCGGCGCTTGCGGTGGCTGTCGAGGTCGAGCACGGCGCTATCCTCGCCCTCCGGCATCAGGCCGAGGCGGCGCGCGACCTCCTGATAGGCCTCCGCCTCGCCGCCCAGGTCGCGGCGGAAGCGGTCCTTGTCCATCTTTTCGTTGGTATCCATGTCCCACAGGCGGCAGCCGTCGGGGCTGATCTCGTCCGCCAGGATGATGCGGCCGTAGTCGTTGTCCCAGATGCGGCCGAATTCCAGCTTGAAGTCGACCAGCTTGATGCCGACGCCGGCGAACAGCCCGGTGAGGAAGTCGTTCACGCGGATCGCGAGGTCGGCGATGTCGTGCATCTCCTCCTGGCTCGCCCAGCCGAACGCGGCGATATGTTCGTCGGAGATCATCGGATCGCCGAGCGCATCGTCCTTGTAATAATATTCGATGATCGTGCGGGGCAGCTTCACGCCCTCTTCGATCCCGAGCCGCTTCGACAGCGAGCCGGCGGCGACGTTGCGCACCACGACCTCGATCGGCACGATCTCGACCTGGCGGATCAGCTGTTCGCGCATGTTGAGGCGGCGGATGAAGTGGGTCGGCACGCCGATGGCGTCGAGCAGCGTGAAGATGTGCTCGGAAATCCGGTTGTTGAGCACGCCCTTGCCGTTGATCGTACCCTTTTTCTGGGCGTTGAACGCGGTGGCGTCGTCCTTGAAATACTGGATCAGCGTGCCGGGTTCGGGACCCTCGTACAGGATCTTGGCCTTGCCTTCGTAGATCTGCCGGCGGCGAGCCATGCGCGGTTCCCCTGAAAAGAGCAGCCCCGGCGGCGCGAGCGATCGCGGGCCGGGGCCGGAATGGCCGGGGCTATAAGGGAAGGGGGGCGGGGGTGCAATCGGTGTGGATCATGCGGGGTCGTAGGGTGTGCCATCGCCGCGTGCAGTGATCGCGAGCAGGCGCCGCCACAGCGGACGAGCGAAGTAGATCCAGAGCAGGATGACCACCAGCAGCGCAAGGAAGGGCGGGCCGAGTGCGGCGACCAGCCAGATCGCAGCGCCGAACGTGGCGGCAGCGGAATTGAGCGCGGTGTCGCCCGAATCGCGCAACTGGTTGGCGAAGCCCGAGCCGCGTCCGGTGGCATAGTTGAAGCTGACCGGGGCGGTGACGATGCTGTCCCGCGCGCCCGATCGCGCGGCGGCGGCGGTGCGCTGGTCGGCGAGGCGGCCGGCACGCTGCGCCTGAAGCTCGGTTCGTTCCGCCGCGGGCAGGTCCGACCGGGCGAGTTCGCGATCGATCCGGGCGAGGTCGGTCTGCGCATCGACCGACTGACCGGCGGCGGCGCTTTCCTCCAGCGCGGCCTCCGTCCCGCCGATATGCGCGCCGGTCAGCGTCGCGCCGGCGCGTTCGGCTGCGGTCACCGCATCGCGGCCGAAGCGACGGGCGAGCGGCGCGGCGACGTTGGCGGACAGGCTGGCAGAGACATCCCCTGCGCGGTCGACATCGTAGGTGATGCCGGTGATCCGGCAGCGCTGAGGACCCAGCGCCTCGCAAGCGGCGGCGTGCGCTTCCTGTAATTCGTCGATCGCGCGGGCGGGGAGCGTCAGATTGTAAGCGTAGGTGAAGGCGAGGCCGGCGGTGCTGGCGTTGCCAAGTGTCGGGCCGGGATCGGCCTCTTCGGGGGCCTTGCTGCACCCGGCCAGCGTCAGGGTTGCGATGCCGACCGAGGTGACGAACGTGCGCATGCTGTTCCCTCCCGAAGTGTTCATACACTATCGATCGAGTAGGATATGCAGTCAAGGCGTGTATTTCGAGCGATCGGCGGTGACATTTGGATTGTCGCGGCGTACCTGATGCGCGTGTTCGGCCGTGCTAACCTTTATTCCGTTCTTTCCAATGCCGTGCGTCTGTACGGTTTGGGTTTTGCCTGTTGGTCCATGCCGGCACGCGCGCAGCAGGAAGACGCGCAGCTGTGGACGCAGATCAACACCAATGTGCCGTTGACCGACGACGTGCGGGTAACGCTGGAGCAGATCGCGCGGTTCAGCGATCGGCAGGACGGGCTGTACCAGACCGAATTCGGTGCGTTGCTGGGCGTGAAGGCGGCCAGGGGGATCGAGCTGGGCTTCGGGTATCGCAAGGTCGGTGCGCACAACGGCAACACCGGCGCGGACGAGGACCGGTTCCGCCAGCAAATGGTCGGCACGTTCGGGCCGGTGACGACGCGGTTCCGGGTGGACGAGCGCTTCAACCCCCGCGGCGACGAGGTCGGCTTTCGCATCCGGCCGCTGGTCCGCTACAATCACCGGCTGGGGAGGGGGAAGACGGCGCTGTTCGTCAGCCACGAAAGCTTTTTCCTGCCCAATTCGACACGCTGGGGACAGCGCAGCGGCTATGAGCGGATGCGCAACATCGTCGGGCTGATGCTGCCGGTCGGACCGCGGATGATGGCGGATATCGGCTATCTCAACCAATTCCGTCCGGGGCGGACGGGCGCGCGGGCGCAGATGGACCATGCGCTGAACCTGCAACTGACGATCAACATCAAGGGCATGCTGTTCCCGCATCTGCACGATTGACCCGCGCGTTTTCGAGCAGCGCGGCCGTCATCGGCGGGACTATCGTGCGGCCGGCAGGCGCGGCATAGGCCGGCGATGGTCGGCCCGGTCCTCTACAGCTTTCGTCGGTGTCCCTATGCGATGCGCGCGCGGCTGGCGCTGGCGGTCGGCGGGGTGGAGCATCAGCTGCGTGAGGTCAGGCTGTCGGACAAGCCGGCGGCGATGATGGCGGCATCCCCCAAGGGCACCGTGCCGGTCCTGCAGATGGCGGACGGATCGGTGATCGACGAAAGCCTGGAGATCATGCGCTGGGCGCTGGACGCGCGGGACCCGGAGGGGTGGCTGGCCCGCGACGATCCGGCGCTGGTCGCCCGCAACGACGGCATGTTCAAGCATCACCTCGACCGCTACAAATATCCCGAGCGGCATGACGCCGAACCGGAGCGTCACCGCGGCGAGGGGCTGGGCTTCCTGCGCATCCTGGACGATCGACTCGCCGCCGCCGGCCAGCTTTGCGGGGCGACGCGTGGGCTGGCGGATGCGGCGATCATGCCGTTCGTCCGGCAGTTCGCGGCGGTCGACCGATCGTGGTTCGACGCGCAACCGCTGCCGCATTTGCAGCGCTGGCTGGCGCAGCACCTGGCATCCGACCTGTTCGCCGGCATCATGCAGCGGGTCGCGCCCTGGTCGCCGGCGGATGGCGCCGCCGGTCAGCCGGCGGCGGCGAGTTCGTCGACGAACTGACGGTCGGACACGATCCTGATGGCGAGGCCCGCGCGGCGAAGCTCCTCCGCCTTGCGGAACCCGGCATCGTAGCGGACGTAGCCGAACGGTTCGTCACCGACGACGACGAGGATCGTGGTCGTGCTGCCCACGCCCGACATGACGCGGCCGCCGGCGGCCGCGATCCGGTGCGCGAGGGGGCCGTCGCGGGGCTGGCCGAGGATCGCGATCCGCTGTCCTTGCAACGGTCCGCCGCCCGCGGGCGGCGGGGCGGGCGCGCGTTGCCGCGACGGCGGCGGCGCCGACCATTCCGCCAGGGTGATGCCGGTGTGTTCGATCGCCCGGACGACGATCATGCCCGCGGCCCGGGCGTCGCTGAGGGCATCGTGGTGCCTCAGCGGGATGCCGAGATGGCGGGACACGACGTTGAGCTTGTGGCTCGGCAATTCGGGCCACGCCCGCTTTGCCACCCGCACGCTGTCAAGCCAGGTCGTGTCGATCGCCGCCCGATCGTGCACGCGGCAGGCGGCGGCCAGCGCGCCCTTGTCGAAATAGGAATGGGCGACGGTGAGACGTCCGGCGAGATGGCGGTCGACGACGGCGTGGACGTCGGCGAATGAGGGCTGGCCGATGACATGCTCTGCGGCGATGCCGTGGATGCGGGTGTTGAAGCTGCTGAAACGATCGCGCGGATCGATCAGGCTTTCATATTCGAACGCGATCCGACCATCGCGAAAGCCGACGATGCCGATCTGGCAGATGCTGCTGACCCGTGAACAGGCGGTTTCGACATCGATCACGACGAAGTCGGGGATCGTATCGGCATCGCGGGTATCGTCGGCGTACTGCGGCGGTTCGGACCGGAACATAGCGGGCCCATACCGGTATGGCCGGCGATTGTCCAAACGGGTCGCCGGGCCTGACGGTGTGGCCCGGCGACCCCGACGCCGCCGTCAGCGCGCGGTGGTGGATTGCGAGAACGGGCGGCTGCCCCTGGCTTTGCCCCAGGCCGGATCGGGGCGCGGCCCCATCGTGACGTGCAATTCGCCACCCTGCCGGATCTCGTCATCGCGCAGGTAGCTGCGCGTGAGCGGTTTGCCGTTGAGGGTGATCGCCTGGATATAGGGATTGGCATCGGAGAGGTTGTCGGTGCGGATGGCGAAGCGCTTGCCGCCCGGCAGCGCGATCGTCGCGCGCGACAGGAAGGGGCGGCCGATGACATATTCGTTCGACCCCGGCGCGACCGGGTAGAAGCCGAGCGCGGTGAACACCAGCCAGGCGGACATCTGGCCGAGATCGTCGTTGCCGCTGAGGCCCGCGGGCGTCGCGCCATATTGGCTGGCGACGATCTGCCGCAAGCGTTCCTGCGTCCGCCATGGCGCCCCGGCGTAGGAATAGAGATAGGCGACGTGGTGGCTGGGTTCGTTGCCGTGGATATACTGGCCGATCAGCCCGGCGATATCCTCTGCGTGGCTGTAGTCGAGCTTGGAATTGTCGTAGTTGAACATCGCGTCGAGCTTCGCGATCGCTTTGGCGTCGCCGCCGAGCAGGCGGAACAGGCCGGCCTGGTCCTGCGGCACGAACCAGCTGTACTGCCAGGCATTGCCCTCGGTATAATCCGATCCGTAGTTGATCGCGGTCGGATCGAACGGGGTGCGGAATGCGCCGTTCGAAAGCCGTGCGCGCAGCCATCCGGATTTCGCATCGAAGCTGTTGCGCCAGTTGCCGGCGCGCTTTTCGAAACGGGCGGCAATATCTGTCTTGCCCAGGCGGCGGGCCATCTGCGCGATCGCCCAGTCGTCATAGGCATATTCGACCGTCTTCGATGCCGCCTCCGGCTCCTTGTCGATCGGCACGTAGCCGCGGCGCATATATTCGCCGAGGCCGCCATAGGCGGCGTGATCGGCGCTTGCGACCATCGCCTGTAACGCCGCCTCGGCATCGAAGCCGCCAATGCCCTTCATGTAGGCGTCGGCGATAACCGGGACGGCATGATAGCCGATCATCGTCCACGTCTCTCGCCCGGCGAACTGCCACACCGGCAGGATGCCGTCGGGGCTATGCTGCTGGCTGGCGACCAGCGAGCGGACGATGTCGGTGGTCGTCCGTTCGGGCTGGATCAGCGTCAGCAGCGGATGTTCGGCGCGGAAGGTGTCCCAGAGCGAAAAGGTCGAGCGCATGGTGAAGCCGCTCGCCTGGTGTACCTGGTCGTCGGGGCCGCGATAGCGCCCGTCGTCGTCGCTCCACACGCTGGGCGCAATCAGGCTGTGATAGAGGGCGGTGGCGAAGATGCGGCGCATCGGCCCCTCCGCCTCGAAGTCGATCGCGCCCAGTGCCGTATTCCAGCCGGCCTGCGTGCGCTGCATCACCGCATCGAAGTTGCCCGGCTCTGCGTCGAGGTTGGCGAGCGCGCCGGCCTCATCGACGCCCGACAGGCCGACCTTCACTTCCAGCGGGGCGTCGAGCGTGCCGAAGTCGAGCCGTGCCTCCATCGCGCGGCCGAGCTTTTCGGCCAGCGCATCGCTGCCGCGGCCGGGGCCCTGGAAGCCCTTGTACGGCACGTCGGTTTCCCGGTTGACCAGGGCATGGCCGACCAGCGGTGCGGAAAAGCGCATGGCGAAGAACAGCTTGCGGCCGGGCGCCCAGCCGCGGGTCTCACGGAAGCCGGTGAGGACGCCATCGGCGCGCAGGTGCAGCCCCGACCAGAGGATCTTGCCGGGGTAATTGTAGAGGGACGATCGCAGGTCGACGACCAGATGCGCCGCCTTGCCCCTGGGGAAACGATAGCGGTGGACGCCGATCCGGGTGCCGGCGGTCATTTCGGCGCGCACCTGCGGCCCGTCGAGCGTCACGGCGTAATAGCCGGGCCTCGCAACCTCCGTCGCGTGGCGGAAGCGCGAGCGATAGCCCGGAGCGGCAGGGGTGCCGGGGTCCATCGCCACGGTATCGCCGGCGACCGGCATGACGAGGACGTCGCCGAGATCGGAATGGCCTGCGCCCGAAAAATGGGTGTGGCTGAACCCCTCGATCGTCGGATCGTCGTAGCGATAGCCGGCGGCGTGGCCGTAGCAGGTGCGGATGACGCACGAGGTGTCGGTGTCCGGCGACAATTGCACCATGCCGAACGGCGCCACCGCACCGGGAAAGGTGTGGCCTTCACCGCCGGTGCCGATGAAGGGATCGACCGCGTCGCCGGGTGTCGATGATGCCGGCGCGACCTGCCCGGCGGCGGCACCGCCGGTCAGGATGGTGCCGAGGAGGGCGGCGGCGAGGCCGGAGCGCAGGAACGACATCGGGATCATCCGTTCTGGTGCAGGAGGATTGGTGCGTCGGTGCGCGCCGTATCGGGCGCGTCGGCCACCGCCCACGCCGTCTCGGCGAGTGCGATCGAACCGAGCGGCCCGGTCAATTGCCCCAGCGCAGGCGCGGTGACGAACGGGCGATCGGTGGGAATGTCGATATAGCCGGCCAGGCTGGCGATCAGCGCGGCCTGCACCCGGGCATGCAGATGCGGCTGGCGTTCGAACACGCCGCCGCCGATCGCGATCCGCCACGGCCCCGTGGTGGCGACGAGCGCATGGCACATTGCGGCAAGGGCGGCGATCATCGGGTCCCAGACCGGATCGTCGGCGGACAGGCCGGCGGCATCGCGCCCGCCGAGCCGCACGACCAGCGCGCTGCCCGATGCCAGCCCCTCGACGCAATCGTCATGGTAGCGGCACGCGCTGGCGACGTGGTCGCCGGGCAGGCGTGGCACGCGGATGTGGCCGATCTCGCTATGGCCGATGCCGCGGGTGGGCTGGCCGTGGACGATCAGGCCGACGCCGATCCCGGTGCCGACGGTGACATAGGCGAAATCGCGCAGGCCCCGGCCCGAGCCCCAGCGGATTTCCGCCAGCGCGGCGGCGTTGACGTCGGTGTCGAAGCCGACGGGCACGCCGAATTCCGTCGCCACCCCGATGACGTCGGTATCGCGCCAGCCCGGTTTGTTGGTGGCAAGGATGCTGCCGTAGCGTGGATCGGCAGGGTCGAGGCAGACCGGACCGAAGGATGCGATGCCGATGCCGCGCAGACCGTGGTCGCCATGCCACTGGCGCAAGACCGCGCGGATGGCATCGCGCGTCTCGTCCGGCCCGGTGGTGTGAATCGTGCACTGGTCGACGATGCGATCGGGTCCGTAGGCCAACGTGCAGACGCATTTGGTGCCGCCCAGCTCGACCCCGGCGAACGGCGGCGGCGCTGCATCCGATGTTTGATGACCCACGATGCGCACGCTCCTCTTGCCTGTTCCGTCAGGGTCTCCGGCCGATTGGACGCCAGCTCTTGCAAGACCGCGGAAGCGGATTAGAACATCAAATTGCATAATTCAAACAGGCAGATGGGAGAGGGCGGAGTGGGGACAGGCGGCATGGCCATCTTGCGTGCGTCCGGTCCGTTCGACCATGCTGCCGGCCCGACCCCGTTTCGCGCCGGCCCGGACATTCCGGATTGCGACCATGCGGGGTGGACGAGGATGCCCCGATATGCCGCCTGAACAGCCGACCATGACCCCGCAGCGCCTGTTGCGCCTGCCGCGCACCGCCCGTGATTGCCGCAGCGCATGACGCGCAGCACGCCGCCCCGGCTGTCGGGGACCAATCTGGAACGGGTCGCCGACCACAACCAGCGCGTGACGCTGCACGCCATCCGCCTCGGCGGTTCGCTGACCCGGGTCGACCTGGCACGGATCACCGGGCTGACCGGCCCCGCCATCGCCAACATCACCCGCCGGCTGTTGCAGGAGGGCATGATCGAGGAGGCGGGCCAGCGGCGCGGCGGCCGCGGCCAGCCGCCGACCAACCTCGTCGTGCGGCGCGATGCCTGCTATTCGATCGGCGTCAACATCGACCGCGACCACATCACGATCGTGCTGGTCGATTTTTCCGCGCAGATCATGGCGCGAAAATCGATCGAGATCGATTTCGCGCTGCCCGACGATGTCCGCACGCTGTACCGCCGCTCGATCCGGACGTTGCTGCAAAGCGCCAAGGTCGACCCCGCCAAGCTGGTGGGCATCGGCGTCGCGCGCCCGGACGACCTCGGCCGGGTGGCGCTGCCGGGGCGTCCGGCGGCCTATGCCGCCTGGGACGGCATCGACATGGCCACGCTGTTCGACGAGCCGTTGCGCCTGCCGGTCTTCGTCGAGAACGACGCCGCCGCCGCCGCCACCGGCGAGATGCAGCTGGGGCTGGGGCAAAGCTACAACAGCTTCTTCTATATCCTGGTGTCGTCGGGGCTGGGCGGCGGCTTCGTCGCCGATGGCGCCTATGTCCGCGGCGTGCATGGCCGCAGCGGCGAACTGGGATTCATGACCGTCGGCGGGGCGTCCGGTGGTCGCGAGACGGTGCAGACGCTGGTGTCGCTGTCCGGGCTGGCAGCGCACCTGTCGCGCGGCGGCTTCGGCATCGACCGGGTGCTGCACCAGGCGGACTGGGACCCGGCGGTCGATGCCTGCGTGGAGGCCTGGGTCGAGCAGGCGGCGGTGACGCTGTGCACGCCGCTGGATGCGATCAACTGCCTGATCGACCCGGCGGTCGTGCTGATCGGCGGGCGACTGCCCAGCCGGCTGGTGGAGCGACTGGCGGACCGGGTGAATACGCTGATCGGCGGCGCCACCGATGCGCCGCAGACCGCGCCGGTGCGGCGGGCGGCGCTGTCGGAAGACGCGCCGGCGGTGGGTGCGGCGGTGCTGCCGTTCAGCCATTTCCTGCTGCCCAAGGCCGGCGCGCTCTGGAAGGATTCGGACGAGGGAGCGGGGGTGCGGACGGACTGACACCGCTGCCGCCCCGTTCCCGTCGCGATTTTACGGGAGAGAATGCATGCAGACAGTGGCCCGGAAAACGGGGACCCGGCAGACAGGGACCCGGCAGGCGGTCATCGGACGGATCGTATGCCTGTGGCTGGCGATCGCGTCGACCGCGGCCGTCGCGCAAACCACGCCGCCGGCGCAGGTCTACAGCAATCTCGTCACGCGGTGGGGGCGCGAGGTCACCGCGGACAATGCCTGGCGCAGCTATCCCCGGCCGCAGTTGAAGCGGGCCGCATGGCAGAACCTCAACGGGCTGTGGCGCTATGCCATCACCCCGGCCGCCGCCCCGCAACCGGCCAGGATGGACGGCACGATCCTGGTCCCGTTCCCGGTCGAATCGCGCCTGTCGGGTGTCATGCGCAAGGTCGGTCCGGACGACCGCATCTGGTATCGGCGCAGCTTCACCGTCCCGGCCGACTGGGCCGGGCAGAACGTCATCCTTCATTTCGGCGCGGTCGATTTCGAGGCGACGGTGTGGGTGAACGGCGCGCCCGTCGGCGCGCACCGCGGTGGATCCGATGCGTTCGGATTCGACATCACCCGGCAATTGCGCGCGGGCGAGAACGAATTGGTGGTACAGGTCGCCGACCCGACCTCCGCCGGTAGCCAGCCGCGCGGCAAGCAGTCGCTCGACCCCAACGGCATCTGGTACACCGCGTCGAGCGGCATCTGGCAGACCGTCTGGCTGGAGCCGGTCCCCAAGCTGCACGTCGCCGACGTCCGCGCCACGCCCGACATCGACCGCGGCGTCGTGGATGTCGATGTCGCGCTGAGCGGCTGGGCGGAGGATCGCGATGCCGTGCGGCTGACGGTCGCGGCGGGTGGCAAGCCGATCGCATCGACGGTGATCCGCGCCAACCGGCGTACAAGCCTGACCATCCCGAGCCCGCATCTGTGGTCGCCGGGCGATCCATTCCTGTACGACCTGACCGCGGAACTGGTCACGGTGCGCGATCCCTATGCGGGAATGACCGAGCGCGACCGGCAGGCCTATGACGCGCGTTTCACCCGCGCCGAGGAACGCCGTTACGCCGCGGCAGCGGTCGAGGGGCCTGCACGCGACCGGGTCGACAGCTATTTCGGCATGCGCAAGATTTCGGTGGGGCAGGGTGCCGTCGCCGGGCAACCGGTGCTGCTGCTCAACAACCGGCCGCTGTTCCAGCACGGAACGCTCGACCAGGGCTGGTGGCCGGACGGACTGCTGACGCCGCCGTCCGAGGAGGCGATGCGCAGCGACCTCGTCTTCCTGAAGCAGGCAGGGTTCAACATGGTGCGCAAGCACATCAAGGTGGAGCCGGCACGCTATTATTACGATGCGGATCGATTGGGCATGCTCGTCTGGCAGGACATGCCGTCGGGCGGCGGCGAAGACCAGTTCGTCACCGGATCGAGCCAGAGCCAGGCGGTGCTGTCGGGCGAGGTGATGGCGCAGAACCAGCTGGAGCTGACCCGCATGGTCGGCCAGCTGCGCGCCTTTCCCTCGATCGTCATGTGGGTGGTGAACAACGAGGGCTGGGGCCAGTATGATTCGGCGACGCTCGCCCGCCTGGTGAAGGGCATGGACCCGGGGCGGCTGGTCAATGCCGACAGCGGCTGGCTGGATGTCGCCCCCGGCGCATCCGACGTCTTCGACATCCACACCTATGAAGACGTGCCGAACGTGCCGACCCGGCAGGCGACGCGCGCGATCGTCATCGGCGAATATGGCGGCATCGGCCTGCCCGTGGCGGGGCGCGTATGGCGTCCCGGCAAGCGCAACTGGGGCTATCAGACGGCGGCGGGCGAGCAGGACTATCTGGCCCGGTTCAAGCGCAAGATGGACGAGGTGATCCGCCAGGCGGCGACCCGCGGGCTCAGCGCATCGGTCTATACGCAGACGACGGACGTCGAGGACGAAATCAACGGATTGCTGACCTATGACCGGGCGCAAGCCAAGGCGCCGGCGGCGGCGCTCGCGCGCATGGCGGCGCCGTTATGGGGCCAGACAGCCGCGCCCTGACGCCAGACATCGGAAAACGCGGGAATATCCTCGGTCCACCGGCAGTGCGGCGAGCATGTGAGCATTGCTGTCACAATCTATTTGACAATTTGCTTTTACAATTGGCAGATAGCGGCATCGAGACTGTGCGCCGCCACGATCCGGTCAAACGGACGTTCCCATCGAACGGGAGCCGGCGCGCTATTCGCAGGGGCAAGTGAGGAATGCCGACGGCATCCTCGCGAGGAAGAGGATAGTCTGATGACCGTAAGCAACGCCGCGCATCCGTTCATGTCGCAACGCCGCCGTGCGCTGCCATTGCTGCTGGCGACCGTCAGCCTGACCGCGGCGCTGGCCGGGACCGCGCAGGCGCAGCAGGCGCCCGCCGCCGGCGTTCCCGCACAGCCGACCGCGAACGATCCGGTGACGCCGGCATCGACGCCGACCGCCGAATCGGGTCAGGTGGACGCCACCGCCCCGGCCGCCGGGCAGAGCGACGAGGCCGGGCAGGACATCGTCGTCACCGGCTATCGCCGTTCGATCGAGCAGAGCCTCAACCAGAAGCGCGAAGCCAACGCCTTCGTCGACGTCATCACCGCCGAGGACATCGGCAAGTTCCCCGACAAGAACGTCGCGGACGCGTTGCAGCGCGTGCCGGGCGTCGTCATCACCCGCGATGGCGGCGAGGGTAGCCGGGTCAGCATCCGCGGCCTGCAGCCGGGCCTGACGCTGACGCTGCTGAACGGCAACTTCCTCGCCGGTGCCGACAGCGGCGATCCCCAGCGCTCGTTCAACTACGTGCTGCTGCCATCCAACTTCATCGCGAGCACCGAGGTGTACAAGTCGCCCGAGGCGCGGCTGGAAGAGGGCGGCGTCGGCGGTACGATCATCCTCAACACCCGCCGCCCGTTCGACGTCCCCGCCTGGTCGGGCTTCGTCTCGGCGGAAGGGACCTATGCCGACACCACCGAGAAGTTCGAGCCGCAGCTGGGCGGCCAGCTGTCGTGGAAGAACAAGGAAGAGACGTTCGGCCTGCTGCTCGGCGGCGTCTGGCAGAAGCGGACCAACCGCGAATTGCGCAGTTCGACCGAGAGCTGGCGCTGGTGGAGCGATCGCGATGCCAGGGGCAACATCATCACGCCCGCGACCGATGTGAACGGCAAGCCGCTCGCCAACGACGATGCCGTATCCTATTGGCCGGGCCAGGGCGTCACTGCGCAGGACGGCAAGCATTATTCGGGTTATTGGGCGCCGCAATCGGTCAACGCCGAGGTGTTCAACCAGGAGCGCGAACGCTACGGCATCCAGGCGACGGCACAGTTCCGGCCGTTCGACAACGTCACCGTGACGTCGAACTATTTCCGCTTCGGCTATACCAGCAACTTCACCTCGAACGTGCTGAAGATCCCCGAATGGGGCTATGACAATTTCTTCACCGGCGCGACGTTCGACAAGAGCGGCACGATCTTCCAGTCCGCCGGGTTCGCGGTGCCGCGCGCCGGCACCGGTTGCCTGACGCGTTCGCCGCCGTGCACGATGGAAACGCCGCAGATCGCGGGCACCTACAGCCGGGAAAAGCAGACCTCGAACACCTTCGAGACCGAGGTGCGCTATAGCCAGGACCGGTTCGACGCGGTCCTGAAGCTCGGCAAGACCAAGGCGAGCGGCGGTCCGTCGGTGCGCTTCGGCGTCGCCGCCAAGCCGCGCCTGACCGTCACCGGCCAGGAGAAGAACGGCAATTTCATCAGCAACTGGGATATCTCGAACGGCGGCGCGAGCTTCGAATTCTCGCCCGAAGTGCAGCAGAACATCCGCAGCGGCATCGCCCAGATCGACGTCGGGTCGACCGGATCGAGCTTCGTCAACAGCGACATCGGCCAGCGTTACGTCCAGCTGGACCTGACGCGGCGGTTCGACGGCTTCCTGAAATCGGTGCAGGTCGGTGGCAAGTGGCGCGACCTCAGCATCCATCGCGAGACCGGGCGCAACGACTGGTATGCCGATCCGGCGACGCAGCTGCGCTATCAGGATACCGCGGCGGGCGCCGTCGCGCGGCCGGAATTCTTCTATGAGAACCCGATCGGCAACATCAACGGCGGCTTCAACGCCAACGTCGTGCCGGGCATCGATTTCCAGCGTTATCTCAGCTACCTGAACACCACCTATGGTCCGGCGGTGCGGGTGTACGAGCCCGACTTCGTCTATGACCTGGGCGAGCGGGTGTTCGCGGGCTATGCCCAGCTCAACTTCGAGACCGGCGGCTTCCGCGGCAACGTCGGCCTGCGCATGGCCAACACCAAACAGTCGGGCAACACCTCCGACCGGCTGCAATATCTGAACGATTATTGCGTCAACGGCCCCAACGGCCCGGCCGATCCCAACCGGCCGCTCGGCCCCGACGGCAATTGCCAGGTGCTGCCGCTCAGCGTGCGCGAGACGATCGTCAATACGCGCGCGGACCAGTCCAAGACGTACACCGACTGGCTGCCGAGCTTCAACGCCTCGTACGAGGTGACGCCGAACCTGCTGGTGCGCGGCGCGGTGGCGAAGGTCATCGCAAGGCCATCCTTCGCCGACCTCGGCTCGCAGCGGTCGCTGACGTTCCGGTCGGACGCCTATGCCTTCGATCGCGGCCAGTTCGGTGAATTCGCCGGTTGGTCGGGCAGCGGCGGCAACGCCGAGCTTAACCCGTTCTCCGCCTGGCAATACGACTTGGGCATCGAATGGTATTTCAAGCGCGGTTCGGTGATCGGCGCGACGCTGTTCCGCAAGGACGTGTCGGACTTCGTCGTGCCGCTGGTGCTCGACGTGACGCGCGAGGTCGCGGGGCAGCAGGTGCTGATCCAGCCCTATTCCACCGTCGCGAACGGTTCCAACGCGCGTTCGCAGGGCGTCGAATTGTACGCGCAGCACACGTTGCCGTTCGGCCTCGGCGCGCAGGTGAACTTCACCTATAACGACACCTCCGTCGCCGATGTGTCGCTGGACGGGCAGACGGTGGGGTCGTCGGCACTGGTCGGCAGCGCCAAGACGCAGGTCAACGCCTCGGTCTTCTACGAACATGGTCCGATCCTGCTGCGGGCTTCGTACAACCGTCGCGGCGAAGTGGTCGGCGGGCTGCAATCGGGCCTGAACGAATATACCGATCCGTACGAACAGGTCGACCTGAACGCCGCCTTCGCGCTGACCGACCGGCTCAATCTCACCGCGTCGGTCATCAACCTGACCAAGTCGGAAGAGAGCCGTCACCTCGGCAACGATACCAAGGATCGCTTCACCTACCGCAACTATTTCGGACGCCGCGCCTATGTGGGCGTCTCGTTCAACTTCTGATGGCCCGGCACACACCGTTCCTCCCCCTGGTGGCTCCTTCGCGGAGCCACCATTTTTCCACCCACCTGATGCGCCGGATGCGGCGCGGGGCGATGCTCGCCGCGGCGCTGATGACCTGCGGCCTGGCGAGCGCGTCCAACCCGATCGTGCCGGGCTGGTATGCCGACCCCGAGATCCGCGTCTTCGCGGGGCGATACTGGATTTATCCGACCTATTCCGACCATGCCGGCAAGCCCGATGTGACGCCGCGCTTCTCGGCCGCACAGAAGAAGGCACGCCAGCGCAAGACGGTGCGGCCATCCTATGGCATGCAGACGTTCTTCAACGCCTTTTCCTCGCCCGACCTGGTGCACTGGACCAAGCACGAACACGTGTTCGACGTACGTAACGCCGACTGGGCGGCCTATGCGATCTGGGCGCCATCCGTGATCGCGGCGAACGGGCGCTATTACATGTTCTTCAGCGCCAACGACATTCAGAGCGACGCGGAACTCGGCGGGATCGGGCTGGCGGTCAGCGACCGGCCCGGCGGCCCGTTCAAGGATGCGATCGGCAGGCCGCTGATCGATGCGTTCCACAATGGCGCGCAACCGATCGACCCGTTCGCCTTTCGCGATCGCGATGGTCAGGTGTACCTGTTCTACGGCGGCTGGAAGCATTGCAACGTCGTCCGGCTCAGCGCCGACCTGAAGCGGATCGTGCCGTTTGCCGACGGGACGACGTACAAGGAGGTGACGCCGCCCGGCTACGTCGAGGGTTCGTTCATGATCGAACGCGGCGGTACCTATTACCTCATGTGGTCCGAGGGTGGCTGGACCGGCCCGGACTATAGCGTCGCCTATGCGACCGCGCCGAGCCCGATCGGGCCGTTCAAGCCGATGGGCAAGATCCTGTCGCAGGATTTGCGCATCGCGCGCGGGGCGGGGCATCATTCCGTGGTCAACGTGCCGGGGACCGATGATTGGTATATCGCCTATCACCGCCGCCCGCTGGACACCGATCGCGGCGAACACCGCCAGATCGCGATCGACCGGATGCGGTTTGCCGCCGACGGCAGCATCGAACCGGTGGTGATGACCAACGAAGGTGTGACGCCGCGGCCGATCGGCGCCGCGACGCCACGCAGACGATGACCGCCGGCATGCGGCGGACGCAACGGGCAGGGGAAACGATGTGAGAAGGAAGTGGGTCGCCGCGCTGCGCGGAACGGTGGCGATGGCCACGTCGATCGCGCTGGTGGCACCGGCGCCGCTGCTCGCCCAGTCGGCGTCGGCGCGGGACCAGGCGACGCCGTCGGTCGACCTGGTCAATCCGCTGATGGGGACCGATTCCGACTACACCCTGTCCTATGGCAACACTTATCCCGCGGTGGCGGTGCCGTGGGGCATGAACTTCTGGACGCCGGTGACGGGCAAGGCGGGCAGTGGCTGGGGCTACACCTACGACGCCAACAAGATCAACGGCATCAAGCAGACGCACCAGCCGAGCCCCTGGATGAACGATTACGCCGCCTTTTCGCTGATGGCGACGACCGGCGCGCTGAAGGTGAAGGAGGACGAGCGCGCATCGTGGTACAGCCACAAGGCCGAGGAGAGCCGGCCATACAGCTACAAGGTGTATCTGGCCGACTATGACGTGACTGCGGAGGTCGCGCCGACCGAGCGCGCCGCGCAGTTCCGCTTCACGTTCCCCGAGAGCGACGATGCGCACATCATCCTCGACGGCTATGCCGGGGGATCGATGGTCTCGATCGATCCCGTGCGGCGGCGGATCACCGGCTATGTCCGCAACAACCACGGCGGCGTGCCCGACAATTTCCACAATTTCTTCGTCGCGGAATTCGACCACGACTTTACGGTCAGCCGCACCTGGGACGACAATGGCCAACTCGCCGCGACGCCGGTGCGCGAGGGCGATCACGTCGGCGCGGTGGTCAGCTTCCGCACCCGGAAGGGCGAGCAGGTCGGCGTGAAGGTCGCCTCGTCGTTCATCAGCCTCGACCAGGCGGAGCGCAACCTGCGCAGCGAGATCGGCGGCGACGGTTTCGATGCGACGCGGGCGAAGGCGAAGGCGGTCTGGCAGCGCGAGTTCGACCGCGTGCAGGTGAGCGACCCCGACGTCGACAACCGGCGCATCTTCTATTCGGCGCTGTATCGCATGCTGCAGTTTCCGCGCATGTTCCACGAGGTGGATGCGCAGCGGCAGACGGTCCATTACAGCCCGTATGACGGCAAGGTCCACCCGGGCGTCCTCTATACCGACAACGGCTTCTGGGACACGTGGCGCGCGGTCTTCCCCTTCTTCGCGCTGATGTATCCGGAGCGCGACGGCGAGATCATGCAGGGGCTGGTCAACACCTATAAGGAATCGGGCTGGCTGCCCGAATGGGCCAGCCCGGGCCATCGCAACGTGATGATCGGGTCCAATTCGGCGAACCTCATCGCCGATGCCTATCTGAACGGCGTGCGCGGGTTCGACGTCGAAACGCTGTACGAGGCGATGGTCAAGAACGCGACCACCTCGCAAGGACGCCCCGTCGACAAGAAGGGCAATGTGGTCAACGCCGTAGGGCGCGAGGGCGTCGAATTCTACAACCGCCTGGGCTATGTGCCCTACGACGTCGGCATCAACGAAAACGCCGCCCGAACGCTGGAATATGCGACCGCCGATTTTTCCCTGTCGCGGCTGGCGGCGGCGTTGGGCAAGACCGAGGATGCGAAGCTGTACGCGACGCGCGCGCAGAATTATCGCAAGCTATACGATGCCCAGAGCGGCTGGATGCGGGGCCGCAACAAGGATGGCAGCTGGTCGACGCCGTTCAATCCGTACAAATGGGGCGATGCCTTCACCGAAGGCAATGCGCTGCATTACAGCTGGTCGGTGATGCAGGACGTGCAGGGCCTCGCCGACCTGATGGGCGGGGATGCTGCATTCGTGAAGCGGCTCGATTCGATCTTCACGACGCCGCCGATCTTCGACGACAGCTATTATGGTCAGACCATCCACGAGATCCGCGAGATGCAGATCGTCGACATGGGGCAATATGCGCACGGCAACCAGCCGATCCAGCACATGACCTATCTGTACGATTGGGCGGGAGCGCCGTGGAAAACGCAATATCACGTCCGCGACGTGATGAAGAAGCTCTACTCGCCCGCTCCCGACGGCTATCCGGGCGACGAGGACAATGGACAGACGTCGGCGTGGTACGTGTTTTCGGCGCTGGGCTTCTATCCGGTGACGCCGGCGGTCGGGCAATATGCCATCGGCAGCCCGCTGTTTCGCAACGTCCGCCTGACGATGCCGGGCGGCAAGGTGCTGCAGATCGAAGCGGCGAACAACGGCCCCGGCAATGTCTACATCCAGTCGGCGACGTTCAACGGCAAGGCCTATGACAAGCCGTGGCTGTCGCGCGCGGCGTTGCAGCAGGGCGGGACGCTTCGCTTCGTGATGGGCGCGACGCCCAACCGCAGCTGGGGGACGGCGAAAGCGAACGCACCGTTTTCGATGAGCGCGCCGACGGCAGCGCGTTGAGCATGGAGCATGACACGATGAATCTCGGCCGACGCGACGTGATGGTGGGCGCCGCCGCGCTGGCCCTGGCCACCACCCTGCCGCATGCCGCCGGCGCAGCGCGCGCGGTGCGGCCGAGCAAGCGCCCCGCGCCGGGCGCGCGGCGCTTCACCAGCCCCGCGGTCGAGGCGGAGATCAAGCGCGTGAAGGCGAAGATGGGCGATCCCGAACTCGCCTGGCTGTTCGAGAATTGTTACCCGAACACGCTCGATACGACGGTCAAGGTCGGGATCGTCGACGGCAAGCCCGACGCGTTCGTCATCACCGGCGATATCGAGGCCCTGTGGCTGCGCGACAGTTCGGCGCAGTTACAGACCTATGTCCATCTCGCCCCAAAGGACCCGGCGTTGCGCCGGCTGTTTGCCGGGCTGATCGCGCGACAGGCGCGGTGCATCCTGATCGACCCTTATGCCAACGCGTTCATGGAAGAGCCGACGGCGTTGTCGAACCTGGGCGCGAGAACCGACCAGACCGAGATGAAGCCCGGCGTCGCGGAGCGGAAGTGGGAGATCGATTCGCTTTGCTATCCGATGCGGCTGGCGCACGGATACTGGACGGCGACCCGCGACAAGACGCCCTTCGACGCGCTGTGGGCGAAGGCCATGGCGCGCGCCGTCGCGACGTTCCGCGAGCAGCAGCGCAAGACGGACAAGGGGCCGTATCACTTCCAGCGGCTCAACGTCTCGCCGACTGAGACGCTGATGTTCGAAGGCTATGGCGCCCCGACGCGCAAGGTCGGGCTGATCCATTCGATGTTCCGGCCGTCCGACGATGCCTGCCTCTACCCGTTCCTGATCCCGTCGAACCTGTTCGCGGTCGCGGCGCTGCGGATGCTGGCCACGGTGCAGCGCGAGGCGCGGGGCGACACCGCCGCGGCCGCCGACAGCGAGGCGCTGGCGGCGGAGGTCGAGGCGGCGCTGAACGCTCACGGCCGGATGGCGGACGGGCAGGGCAATACGGTCTGGGCCTATGAGGTCGACGGGTTCGGCAACGCCATTTTCATGGACGACGCCAACGTGCCGAGCCTGTCCGGCCTGCCGCTGCTGGGCGCCGCCGACCGCCGCGACCCGATGTTCCGGCGCACCGCCGCGCTGGCGTGGAGCGAACGCAACCCGTATTTCTTCAGCGGCCAGGCAGCGCGCGGCATCGGTGGCCCGCACATCGGGCTGGACATGATCTGGCCGATGTCGATCATCACGCATGCGATGAACAGCGATGACGATGCCGAGATCCGGCAGTGCCTGGCATGGCTGAAGGCCACGCATGGCGGCACTGGCTTCATGCACGAATCCTTCCACAAGGACGATCCGGCGAAATTCACGCGCAGCTGGTTCGCCTGGGCCAACGGCCTGTTCGGCGAACTGATCCTCGACCTCGAACGGCGCAAACCGGCGCTGCTCGCGGCGCGGATCTGAGCGGCGACAACGGGAGATACGACATGACCACCGCCAACCGCCGTCAGGTGCTCGCCGGCACCGGGCTAGCCGGGCTTTCCGCCGCGTTGCCAGCCGCGACGTCTGCGCAGGGGCCGGTCGCGGGCAAGCCCGACCTGTTCGTCGGCACCGGTGGCCACGGTCATACCTACCCTGGCCCGACGCTGCCGTTCGGCATGGTCCAGCTTGGCCCCGACACCGACAACAGCCGCTGGGATGCCTGTTCGGGGTATCACCAGGATGACGGGTCGATCATGGGCTTCAGCCACACCCATCTGTCCGGCACCGGCATCGGCGACATGCTCGACGTGCTGGTCGTGCCGACACGCGGTCCGCTGCAGCTGACGCCGGGTGCGCTGGGGAAACCGGACGAGGGCTATCGCCAGCGGTTTTCCGACGAGCTGGCCGAGCCGGGCTATTATCGCGTGCGGCTGGAATCGGGCGTGCTCGCCGAACTGACGGTGACCGAGCGGACCGGCCACCATCGCTACACCTTTCCGCAAGGGCCGGGGCATATCCTGGTCGACTTCGCCCACATGATCCTCGACGTCTGGGACAAGGGGACGCTGATCGACGAGGCCTCGCTGGCGTTGGCGCCGGACGGGACGCTGACAGGCAGCCGCCGCGTGCATCGCTGGGCGAAGGGGCGGCGTATCCACTTCGCCATGCAGCTGTCGCGCCGTCCCGATCGGGTCCAGTTCTTCGGCGACGACGATGCTCCCGCTGCGGCGGGGGCGACCGGGGTCACCGGCAATCGTCTGAAGGTCGCGTTCTTCTTCGACAAGGCGGGGGGAAGCCCGATCCTCATCAAGACCGGCATATCGGCGGTCGATGTCGAGGGGGCCAAGGCGGCGTTGGCGAGCGAGGCCAGGGGCTGGCAGTTCGATACGGTCCGCCGGTCGGCGGCGCGCACCTGGACGAACGAGCTGGACCGTATCCGCGTTACCGGCGGGACGGCCGACCAGCGCACGATCATGGCGAGCGCGCTCTACCACGCCTTCCTGTCGCCGACGCTGTTCACCGATCGCGACGGCCGCTACGTCGGGCTCGATCGCAAGGTCCACACCGTGCCGGCCGGCGAGACCGCGTTCAGCACCTATTCGCTGTGGGATACCTATCGCGCGCTGCATCCGCTGCTGAACCTAGTCCAGCCCGAAAAGGCGGCGCTGCTCACCCGCGACCTGGTACGGCAAACGGTGGAAAGCCCGGCGGGGCCGCCGGTCTGGCCGCTGCAAGGGGTGGAAACCGCCTGCATGATCGGTTGGCACGGCGTGTCCGTGCTGGCCGAAGCGTGCGTGAAGGGCGTCAAGGCGGACTATGCCGCCGCATGGCCGCAGATCCGCCGCCGCGCGTTCGATCGCGACTTCCTCGACATGGACAGCACGCTCGGCCGGGGTTTCTACTACGACCTCGGCTTCGTACCGGCCGACAAGACCTGGGAGTCGGTCAGCCGGACGCAGGAATATGCGTACGACGACTGGGCGATGGCGGTGCTGGCCGATGCGGCGGGCGCGCGCGACGATGCGGCCGCATTGCGCAAGCGCAGCCTCAATTATCGCAACGTCATCGATCCCGCGATCGGCTTTGCCCGTCCCCGGTTCGCCGACGGCAGCTGGTGGAAGGATTACGACCCGATCCAGCTGGGCCACGCCCCCGAAAAGCAGCGCGACTATACCGAGGCGAACGGCTGGCAGGCGACGTTCCTGAACCAGCACGACGTCTATGGCCTGATCGCGCTGTTCGGCGGGGACGCCGGATTCGTGCGGAAGCTGGACGCCCTGTTCACCGCGCCGTCGACCCTGCCCAAGAATGCGCCGCCGGACATTTCCGGGCTGGTCGGGCAATATGCGCATGGCAACGAACCCGATCAGCATGCCGCCTATCTGTATGCCTATGCGGGTGCGCCGTGGAAGACACAGGCGATGGTACGACGGTTGCTGACCGAGATGTACAAGGCCGATCCCGACGGGGTGATCGGCAACGACGATTGCGGGCAGATGAGCGCGTGGTTCATCCTGTCGGCGCTGGGTTTCTATCCCGTCGATCCGGTCAGCGCCGTCTACGTCTTCGGATCGCCGTTGTTCGACGCTGCCGAAGTGGACCTGGGGCGCGGACGGAAACTGCGCGTCGTGGCGAAGGGCAACGCACCGGCCAGCCCCTATGTCCAGTCGGTGCGATGGAACGGGAAGCCTTGGACAAGGAACTGGATCGCCCATGCGGACCTGATCCGCGGCGGCGAGGTGGAATTCACGATGGGGCCGAACCCGTCGACGTTCGGCAGCGCCAAGGCGGATCGTCCCCCGTCCTACGGACGGACGGCCTGAACCGCCCGCTTGCTCAGTGCGCGGGCGGGGACATGGCGGGCGGTGCGTCGGCGGGCGCACTTCCCCAGGCGACGTTAGGCTTCGGCCCCATGGTCAGCTCGAGTCGCGCCCCGTCCTTGATATCGGCATGGCTGAACCACGGCTTCGTCCACGGCCTGCCGTTCAGTCGTGCCGACTGGATATAGACGTTGGTCGGCGAGTTGCCGCGCGCGACGATCTCAAGCGTGCGGCCGTTGCCGAGCTGCAGCGCCATCCGGTCGAACACCGGACTGCCGATCACGTAGACGTCGCTCGACGGATCGACCGGATAGAAACCCATCGCCGTCAGCGCGTACCACGACGAGGTCGCGCCCTGATCGTCCATGCCCGGATAACCATAGCCCGACGCGTCGCTGCCGTAGAGGGTGTCGAGGATGCGCCGGGTCAACGCCTGCGTCTTCCACGGCTGGCCGCTCCACGCGTACAAGTAAGGGGCGTGCTGGTCGGGCTGGTTGCCTTGCACATATTGCCCGATCATGCCCGTGCAGTCGCGGCAGATGCCGGTCGGGTGATAGGGCGTGGCGAAGAACCGGTCGAGCTTGGCGTTGAACCGGGCGCGGCCGCCCAATGCGGTCGCCAGGCCCTGCACGTCCTGCGGCACCAGCCACAGGGTCGACCAGCCCGACGCTTCCTTCATCATGAAGTTGTAATAGGGCTCCTGCGGGTCGAACGGCGCGATCCATTTGCCGTCGGCGGTGCGGCCGCGGACGAACCCGGTCGACGGGTCGAAGACGTTGCGCCAATTGGCGGCACGGGTGCGGAACAGCCGGGCATCGTCCGGCTTGCCGAGCCGTTCGGCGAGGTCGGCCATGGCGTGGTCGTCCCAGGCATATTCGAGGGTCGTCGCAGCACCCGCCTTGCCGCCGGCGTAGGGCGGGCTGGGATTGCCGGACGGAATCTCGTCGGCGATCCAGCCGTTGCGCTGGTATTCCGCCAAATAGCCGCGCGGTCCCTTGGAATCGGTCGCGTTCCTGCGCAGATAGTCATAGGCGGCGGCGTAGTCGAAGGGGATGCCGCGCTTCATCGCGCCGAGGTACAGGAACACGGCATTGTCGCCGTGGAACGAGGTGTTCATGTAGCCCCGCTCGCGCGCCATATCGAGTTCGGACTGCATGACGTTGCGGATCAGTTCCGGCTCCATCAATTCCAGCAGCACGATCTGGTTGCGGCCGGTATCCCAGAACGGCACCGGACCGTAGCGGTCGTAGGTCGCAGTCCGGATCGTGCCATTGGTATCGGTAAACCGTTCGCCCTTGCGGGCGAGGAGGCGTGGACTGGCGAAGGACTGGAACAGCGTCGAATAGAACAGCTTGCGCTGTTTGGCCGTGCCGCCCGACACCTGCACCCGATCCAGCAGCGCGGCCCAGGTGTCGCGCGCTGCGTTGCGCACGCCATCGAAGTCCCAGCGCGGCTGTTCGGCGCGCAGCCGCTGTTCCGCCTCCGCAAAGCTCTGCCCGTGCGCCATCCTGACCAGCACCGGTTCATCCTGCCGGGTGGTGAGATCCAGATAGGCGCCGGCGAAGCTGCCGCTCATCCGCCGCGCATCCGGCGCCACGTCCTTGTCGCCGATGCCATAGCCGCGGGCGTCGCCGGGCGATTTGCGGAACGTCCCATACGCGCGGAACGGCCGGGAGAATTCGGCGACGAAATAGCGGCCGTCGCGTGCGTCGTCCCGCCCGCGCTCGGCGGCAATCCCGCGCACCACCCGGTCGCCGACGACCTCCACCTCGCCGCCCCGGCCGGGCAGGTTGACGAGGACGTGCGAGCGATCGCCGGTGGGAAAGGTGAACCGCATCAGGCTGGTCCATTGCGTTGCCGTCAGTTCCACCCGCGTCGAAAACGTGTCGAGATAGACCGAGTAATAGCCCGGCCGCGCTACTTCCTTCGCCTTGTCGTAATAGGCCTGCGTGTAGACCGGCGGCACCGTCCAGTCGCCGACGACCGGCATGATGACGGGTTGCGCGCGGGCACCATAAGCGGGGCCGCCGCCGCCGGTGAAACCGATCATCGTCGGGCTGGGATAGTGATAGGGCGTCGCGACCCCGGTCGGGTAGGTCAGCTCGACATTGACGTTGACCGGTGCCGCCTCGACCGAGCTGTTGGGCAGCCGTGCGCCGGGCGAGGTGATGCCGGAATAGGTCGGTTCCCCGGGAGGCGGTGCATTGCCGATCAGCTCGGGGCGATCGAGCGGCGCGGTACCGACAAGCGGGTCGGCTTCCTCGACCGGCGGTTTGACCGCGGCGGGCGACCGCTGCGCGCTGATCGGGGCGAGGGGGATCAACGCCATCATCGCCGCCATCGCGCCAAGGGCGGTGACGGACGGAGCGGGGCGGCGGCGGTGTATCGGCATGGACGATCCTCTTCCGCAGCCGGCCCTATCGCTGGGCTATGCTGCAAGCGGATGATTTATTAAACTAATTTGATTGTCAATGAACCAAGCGTCGATCATGATGGCGGGTAAGCACGATAAGAGAGAGGCTGCGACGATGCGGAAGGTGACCGGGCCGATGGACGGGATGACGCGCCGCGACTGGCTCGGCGGCGCGGCGATCGGTGCCGGCATGCTGGCGATGCCCGGTTCCGCCGTGGCCCGGCGGATCGGTCGCGGCGACCGCGTCAATGTCGCGGTCATCGGCGCGGGCGGCATGGGCGCGCAGAATATGGCGAAGCTCACCGACCAGAATATCGTCGCCGCCGCGGACGTCGATTTCGATCACGTCGCCAAATCGCTGACCGATGCGAAGGGTGCCGTCAGGGCCGATCGTCTGGCACTGAAATCCGCTTATGACCGTGCCGCCCGTTTTGCCGATTATCGCCGGATGTTCGACAGCCGCAAGGACATCGATGCGGTCGTGATCGCGACGCCGGATCACCATCACGCGATCGCCGCCAAGACCGCGATGGAGCGTGGACTGCACGTCTATGTCCAGAAGCCGCTGACCTACACGGTGCGTGAAGGGCGCACGCTGCTGGACCTCGCGCGCCGTAACCCCAAGCTCGTCACCCAGATGGGCAACCAGGGTCATTCCGGGGACGATGGGCGGCGCGTGGTCGAATTGATCCGCGGCGGCGCGATCGGCAGGGTGCGCGAGGTGCATGCCTGGACCAACCGACCGTTGTGGCCGCAAGGCGAGCCGCGGCCGGCGGCGGTGACCAAGCCCGCCGGTCTGGATTGGGAGCTATGGCTCGGGCCGGCGGCGGTCGACTGGGGCTACAACCCCGATTATGCGCATTTCAACTGGCGTGGCTGGGTGCCGTTCGGCGTCGGATCGCTGGGCGACATGGGCGCGCACCTGATCGATTTTCCGGTCTGGGCGCTCGATCCCGGCCTGCCGACGCGGGTGGAGACCCGGCATAGCCGCTGGGGCGGCGACGACGACATCTGGGACGGCAAGCCGCCGGCCGACCTCGGCAGCTATCCGCTGGCCAACGTCACCACCTATCGCTTCGGCAACGCCAAGGGCGGGCCGGTGACGATGACCTGGTACGACGGCGGCCTGATGCCGCCGACGCCGGATGCGATGCTGGCGGATGCGCGGATGAACCCCGATGGCGGCGTCCTGTACGTCGGCGATCGCGGCATGCTGATGCACGACACCTATGGCGAAAAGCCGGTGCTGGTCGGCGACGGCGTTGCGGCGCGCGCGGCGGCGGTGCCGGTGTCGTTGTCGCGTATCCGGGGCGGGCGTGAGGGCCATGAGATGAACTGGATCCGCGCGATCCGCGGCGAGGAGGCGATCTCGTCGCCGTTCTCGGTCGCGGTGCCGCTCAACGAAACGATGATCCTCGGCATGGTGGCGCTTCGCGCGGATCAGCCGATCGAGTATGACGGGGTGTCCGGCCGGATCACCAACGTCGCCGACGCCAACCGCTTCCTTGACCGGGAGTATCGCAAAGGATGGTCGCTATGATCGCCGCATATATCGTCAGTCCCGCCCTCGCCCTCGCGGCCGTGCAGCCCCAGGCGGGTGCGAAACCCGAGGATACGGAGGTCTGGCAACCGGTGCCACCGGTCGTCGCCGTTCCCGCAGCGCCCCCGGCCGCAGCGCCATCGGACGCGATCGTGCTGTTCGACGGCGGTTCGCTGGACCAATGGACCAGCACGAAAGACAAGGGGCCGGCCCGCTGGACGGTGAAGGACGGCATGCTGACGGTGCGCAAGGGTACCGGCAACATCCAGACCAAGCGAGCCTTCCGCAATTATCAGCTGCATCTCGAATGGCGCATTCCGGCGGGGATCGTCGGCGAAGGTCAGGCGCGGGGCAACAGCGGGCTGTTCCTGGCATCCACCGGCGACGGCGATGCCGGATACGAGTTGCAGATCCTCGATAGCTATCGGAACAAGACCTACGTCAACGGTCAGGCGGGCAGCATCTACAAACAGTCCGCGCCGCTCGCCAATCCGACCCGGGCGCCGGGAGAATGGCAGAGTTACGACGTGATCTGGACCGCGCCGGTCTTCGCCGCCGATGGTAGGCTGACCAGCCCGGCCTATGTGACGGTGCTGTTCAACGGTGTGTTGGTCCAGGATCATTACGCGCTGAAGGGCGAGACCGCCTATATCGGCGCGCCGCGCTATAGCGCGCATGGCGCCGCCCCGATCAAGTTGCAGGATCATGGCGATCCGAGCGCGCCGATCAGCTTTCGTTCGATCTGGGTGCGCGAGTTGAAATGATCGCGCGGTCTGGTAGGCGGCATGCGCAATAGCCACGCGAACCGGCAATACAGCGTTCGCCGACCGGAGCGAGAGACAGCATGACAGCCACCGCCTTCATCACCGGCGCGACGTCGGGCATCGGCGCCGCCGCGGTCGAGGAATTCGTCGGTGCCGGATGGCGCGTGATCGCGACGGGTCGCCGCGCGGACCGGCTGGCGGCGTTGCAGCAGCGGCTGGGCGCGGATGCGGTCCACACGCTCGCGTTCGATGTCGCCGACGAAGCGGCGGTCGACGCCGCGCTGGCCGGGCTGCCGACGCAATGGCAGGATATCGACCTGCTCATCAACAACGCCGGCCTGGCCCTCGGCACCAAGCCGGCGCAGGAGGCAAGCCTGGACGATTGGCGGACGATGATCGCGACCAACGTCACGGCGCTGGTGGCGCTGACCCACCGCCTGTTGCCGGGGTTGGTCGCGCGCCGCGGGGCGATCATCAACCTGTCGTCGGTCGCGGCGACCTATCCGTACACGGGCGGCAACGTCTATGGCGGCACCAAGGCGTTCGTCGAGCAATTCTCGCTCGGCCTGCGGTCCGACCTGCACGGCAAGGGCGTCCGCGTCACCTCGATCGAGCCGGGCATGGTCGAGACGGAGTTCACCAAGGTGCGCACCGGTGGCAGCCAGGAGGCGTCCGACGCGCTCTACAAGGGCGCAGATCCGATGACGGCGGAGGATATCGCGGCGACGATGTTGTGGGTGGCGACGCTGCCGCCGCACCTCAACATCAACCGTCTGGAACTGATGCCGGTCAGCCAGTCGTTCGCCGGGTTTCAGGTGGCGCGCGACGGTCAGGCCTGAACGACGACCGGATGGCCGGCGCAGGGGTCGCGCAGGGTCGCCGACAGGAAGGCGATCAGCGCCTCGACCCGCGCCGGGCGTAACGCGCTCGGCGGGGTCAGGATATGGAGGCCGATCGGGGCTGGCGCCCATGCCTCCAGAATCGGGACCACCGCACCGCTCACCAGGTGCGGGCCGATGATGAATCCGGGCAGACGGGCGATGCCCAATCCCGCGATCAGCGCAGGCAGCAGCGCCTCGCCGCTGTTGGCGCTCAACGGCCCCTCCGGCTTGATCGAGACCTCGCTGCCATCGGGATGCTGGAAGCGCCATGGCCCCAGCACGTTCGAATAACCGAGCACGCGATGGCGCGAGAGATCGGATGGATGCTGCGGCGTGCCGTGCTCGGCCAGGTAGGCGGGGGCGGCGACGAGGTGCGTGGCGATGTCGCCCAAGCGGCGCGCGCGCAGGCTGCTGTCGGGCAGGTCGCCGATCCTGAGCGCGACGTCGAACCCCTCCGCGACAATGTCGACGCGGGCGTCCGAACAATGCAGGTCGATCTCCACGCCGGGATGCGCCGACAGGAACGTGGCGAGCAGGGGCGCGACGTTGCTGATCCCGAAGCTCATCGGTGCCGCCAGGCGGACCCGGCCGGTCGGGGCGCTGGCGGCGTCCCGCGCCGCTTCCTCCGCCGCGCGCGCCTGTGCCAGGATGCGCGCGGCGTGCTCCGCCAGCGGCTTGCCGGCTTCGGTCAGTGCCAGACGGCGCGAGGTGCGGTTGAACAGCGACTGGCCGATATGCGCCTCAAGCCGGGTGATCGCCTTCGACACGGTCGCCTTGCTGAGCCCGATCGAATCCGCCGCGCCGCTGAACGAACGCTGTTCGACCACGGCGGCGAAGATCGCCCAGGCTTCCAGGTCGGGTAGTCGCATCGTCGTCCTCCACGCTCGCGGCGGGAACCTAGCGCAGAAACGATCGGTTTCCATCGTTTCCGTTTACGCGATGATCGGCCACGCCCATCTTGCCCGCAACACGATCTGGAGACGTTCGCATGACCAAGGTTCTGGTGCTGTATTATTCCTCGTACGGCCACATCGAGAAAATGGCGGACGCCGTCGCCGAGGGCGCGCGCGCCGGCGGTGCCGAGGTCGACATCCGCCGTGTCGCCGAAACCGCGCCGGACGAGGTAGTCAAGGCGGCGCACTTCAAGACCGACACCGCGCACCCGCTGATCGAGGGGCCGGACGCCCTGGCCGGTTACGATGCGATCGTCGTCGGCGCGCCGACCCGATACGGCCGCATGCCTGCCCAGATGGCGAGCTTCTGGGACACCACCGGCGGTCTGTGGATGCGCGGCGGTCTGGTCGGCAAGGTCGGCGGTGCCTTCACCTCCACCGCCAGCCAGCATGGCGGCCAGGAAACGACCCTGTTCTCGATCATCACCAACCTGCTGCACCATGGCATGACGATCGTCGGTCTGGACTACGGTTTTCAGGGCCAGATGGGCGTCGAGGAGGTCCGCGGCGGTTCGCCGTATGGCGCGACGACGATCGCGGGCGGGGATGGTTCGCGCCAGCCGCATGACGAGGAACTGGCGGGCGCCCGCTATCAGGGCAAGCGCATCGCAGAGACGGCGGCGAAGCTGAAGTAGGCTTTCCTGCCCTCGGTCTCCGGCGGAGGCAGGGGTCCAGTAGGGCCGGTGATCGTAACGAAGCGTAACGACATCGGCCTGCCGGACCCGGCTCTTCGCCGGGGAATCGTATGGCTTCGCGGGAAACGTACCTGCGTCTCGCGCTCCCCGGCGATCGCGCCTACAGTCCGTGGCGATGGCCAGTACCACACCCCGCCTGCCGCCGCCCGCACCCGAAGATGCCGCGGCGCGCAACATGCGCCAGCTGGTGCTGCTGCGCTGGCTGGCGGTCGGTGGCCAGCTGGCGACGATCCTGACCGTCCATTACGGGTTCGGCATCCACCTGCCGATCGCGCCAATGGGGGTGGTGCTGGCGGCGCTGGTCATGCTCAACGTCATGACCTGGCTGGGGCATCCGCATTGGCCGGTCACCAATTTCCAGCTGTTCGGCGCGCTCGCCTGCGATGTCGTCGCGCTGACGGTGCAGCTGCACCTGAGCGGCGGGGCGGCCAATCCGTTCGTCTCGCTCTACCTGTTGCAGGTGGTGATGGGTGCGGTGCTGCTGCATGCCTGGTCGAGCTGGGCGCTGGTCGGGTTGACCGCCACCGCCTTTGCCCTGGTCGCGCTGATCAGTCCGCCGCTCAATCTGCCGGCATGGCTCGCGACCAGCCTGTCGCCCGCCTATGTGCTGGGCCTGTGGTGCAATTTCGTGCTGGCGGCGGTGCTGATCGTGCTGTTCGTCACGCGCATCGCCGCCAATTTGCGCAGCCGCGATGCGCACCTCGCCGGGATGCGCCAGCGCGCCGCGGAGGAGGATCATATCGTCCGCATGGGGTTGCTGGCGAGCGGGGCTGCACACGAACTGGGGACGCCGCTGTCGTCGATCTCGGTCCTGCTCGGCGACTGGAAGGGCGAACCGGCAATCCGGCGCGAACCGCGGCTGGCGGCGGAGGTGGACGAGATGCAGGCCGAGGTGATGCGCTGCAAGGCGATCGTGTCCGGCATCCTGTTCGCGGCGGGCGAAGTGACGGGCGAGGCGCCGGAGCGGACGACGCTGCGCCGGTTCCTGGCGGGTATTGTCGCGGCGTGGCCGGGCAGCCTGACGTTCGCGGATCGGCTGGGCGAGGATCGACCGATCGTGGCGGATCGGGCGTTGGGGCAGGCGCTGACCAACCTGCTCGACAATGCGGCGGAGGCGGGGGCTTCCGCTATCGTGCTGACCGCCGAGATTGCGGAGGCGACGCTGGTGCTGACGGTGCGGGACGATGGCAGCGGGTTTCCGGCCGAGGTGCTCGCCGCGCTGGGGCGGCCCTATAACAGCAGCAAGGACCGGCGCGGTGCCGGGTTGGGGCTGTTCCTGGCCACCAACGTGCTGCGGACGCTGGGCGGGACATTGCAGGCGCGCAATCCGGCATCGGGCGGGGCGGAGACGATGCTGCGGCTGCCGCTTGCCAGCCTGGCGCTGGGGGAGCGGGCATGAGCACGCCGCGACGACTGTTGATCATCGAGGACGATGCCAGTTTCGCCCGCACGCTGGGCCGTTCGTTCGAGCGGCGCGGCTATGCGGTGACGACGCTGTCGGGACCCGATGGGCTGGAGGCGCGGGTGGCGGCCTTTCGTCCGGACCATGCGGTCGTCGACCTGCGGCTGGGCGGCGCATCGGGCCTGACCTGCGTCGCGGCATTGCACGGGCTGGACGCGGCAATGAAGATCGTCGTGCTGACGGGGTTCGCCAGCATCGCCACTGCGGTCGAGGCGATCAAGCTGGGTGCGACCAACTATCTGACCAAGCCCGCCAACACCGACGATATCGAGGCGGCCTTCGCACGGGTCGACGGCGATGCCGGCGCGACGATCGTGCCGGCGCCGCCGACATCGATAAAGACGCTGGAATGGGAGCATATCCACCAGACGCTGGCGGACGTCGACTTCAACATCTCGGAGGCCGCGCGGCGGCTGGGCATGCACCGGCGGACGCTCGCGCGGAAACTCGACAAACGCCATATGGGGTGATCGGGCGGACACCGTGACCATGCCCCCTGCAGGCCGAAAGTCACAAAAGTCCTACTTACCCCAACCCCCTGCTAAAAGCCATAATGCCGTTATTTCAACAGCTTGGGCGCCTCCTGCTGGATCACGTCGCGGATCTTGCCGGCGAACAGGCCGAGGAAGCCGGGGAGGTCGACGATCGCATGGACGTTGGTGTCCGATACCGTCGCACGGCAACCGATCGACTGACCCATCGCCTGCACGGTGAAATGCATCGTGTCCGCGTCCCAGCGATGATCGACCTGCGCGCCGCCGGGGATCATCCGGCCGATCTTGCCGATGCCGCCATCGAGGCGGTCGCGCACGGCCTGCTTGCCGAGCTGGTGGGGAATGTTGATTTCGATCGGGGCGCTCATGCGGGGTCCTTTGTCGTCGCAAACAGCATGGCATCGTCGGCGAATGCCTTGAATTCCAGCGCGTTGCCCGAGGGGTCGTAGAAAAACATCGTCGCCTGTTCGCCGGCCTGACCCTGAAACCGGATGTGCGGCGCGATGCCGAAGCGGACGCCTGCGGCCGCCACACGTCCGCTGAGGGCCTGCCAGTCGGCCATGGTGAGGACGACGCCGAAATGCGGCACGGGTACGTCATGGCCATCCACCGCATTCTCCACCGCGACCACGCGGGCGGCGGGATCGAGGTGCGCGACGATCTGATGGCCGAACAGGTCGAAATCGATCCAGTGATCGCTCGACCGGCCTTCGCGGCAGCCCAGCGTGCCGCCGTAGAACGCGCGCGCCGCGGCGAGGTCATGGACCGGGAAGGCAAGGTGGAAGGGGCGAAGCGTCATGGCCGCAGAGATAGGATGGGGGAGCGGCGCGCGCCAGTCATCCGGGGCACACGCCGCGCGGCGTTGCCGGGAGGACATTCGCGGCGAAGCGCAGTAAGGCCGGCAGCGATGCCTGCTATCCTTTCCCGTCGTCCCGCGCTGATCGCGCTGCTGCTCGGTGCGCTGGCCGCGACCGGTTTCGCGCCGTTGCAATTCTGGCCGCTGACCCTCGTGGGGCTCGCCGGCCTCGCCGCGCTGGTCCATGCCGCCCCGACCGGACGCCGTGCCGCATGGATCGGCTGGAGCTGGGGCGTCGGCCATTTCACGGTCAACAACAACTGGTTCCAGCACGCCTTCGACTTCCAGGACAAGATGCCGCCGGTCCTCGGCTATTTCGCCGCGATCGGACTGGCGTTGTACCTGGCGGTGTTCCCGATGCTGGCGGCGGGGATCGGATGGCGGTTCGGACGGACCCGGCGGCCCGACCCTGGCTTTGCGCTGATCTTTGCAGCGGCGTGGATCGGCAGCGAATACCTGCGCGCGACCGTGTTCACCGGTTATGCCTGGGACCCGATCGGCGTCGTCTGGCTGCCGGTGATCGGCATCGCACGACTGTCGGCATGGATCGGCACCTATGCGCTGTCCGGCGTGACCGTGCTGATGGCGGCATCGTCGCTGATGCTGCTCCAGCGGCGCTGGCGGATGCCCGCGGCGCTTGCCGCGCTGCTGGTGGCGGCGGCCGTGTCCGCGCTGTGGACGCACGCGCCCGCCGCCGCCCCGGATGCGCCGCTGGTACGCGTGGTGCAGCCGAACATCGGGCAGGATGCCCGCGGCCTGGACGATCAGGAGCGGATGCTCGCGGCGCTGGCGCGCTGGTCCGGCACGCCGGGGCCGCGCCCGCGACTGGTGCTGTGGCCCGAGGGGGTGATGCGCGATTATTTGGAGAGCGGGTATCCGCGCTGGATCTACGACGGGCAGAGCCCGCTGTTCAACCGGTGGCGGCTGGCGCAACGGCTTGGCCCGCGCGACATCCTGCTGACCGGGCATACGCCGCTGCGCTTCGATGCCGCCGGCGATGTCGTCGGCGCCTCCAATTCCGTCTTCGCGATCGACGCGCGGGCGCGGATCGTCGGTCGTTACGACAAGGCCCATCTGGTCCCCTATGGCGAATATCTGCCGATGCCGTGGCTGATGAAGCCGCTGGGCCTTGCGCGGCTGGTGCCGGGGGACATCGACTTCGACGACGGTCCCGGCCCGCGGACGCTGGCGATCCCCGGGTTCGGCGCGATCGGTTTCCAGACCTGCTACGAGATCATCTTTTCGGGGCAGGTGGTGGACGAGGCGCATCGGCCGCAGATGATCTTCAACCCGTCGACCGATGCCTGGTTCGGGCGCTGGGGGCCGCCGCAGCACCTGGCGCAGGCACGGATGCGCGCGATCGAGGAGGGGTTGCCGATCGTCCGTTCGACGCCGACCGGCATTTCCGCGGTCATCACCGCCGACGGTACCCTGCTCGCCACGGTCCCGCACGAAACGGCGGGCGCGATCGAGATGGCCATGCCGCCCGCCCTGCCGCCGACGCTGTTCAGCCGGCTGGGCAACCGGGCGGCACTGATCGTCGCAATCGCCTTCATGGCCGCTGCGATTGCCATCCGCCGTCGTGCGCGTTAGGGCCGATATAAAGGCATCTTTATATCGTTATGAGGCAGTGATGCGCAGCAGCTACATCTTCACGTCCGAGTCCGTTTCCGAAGGTCATCCCGATAAGGTCGCCGACCAGATCAGCGACACCATCGTCGACCTGTTCCTGTCGAAAGACCCCGAGGCGCGAATCGCGTGCGAAACCATGACGACCACTAACCTGGTCGTCCTGGCGGGCGAGATCCGCTGCAAGGGCGTGTACGAGAACGGCGCCTGGGCCGATGGCGCGCTCGCCGAGATCGAGGCCGCGGTGCGCGCGACGGTGAAGCGCATCGGCTACGAACAGTCGGGCTTCCACTGGGAAACCTTCACCTTCGAAAACAATCTGCACGGCCAGTCGGCGGAAATCGCGATGGGCGTCGACGAAGGCTCGAACAAGGACGAGGGCGCGGGCGACCAGGGCATCATGTTCGGTTACGCGACCGACGAGACGCCCGGCCTGATGCCGGCGACGCTCTATTACAGCCACAAGATCCTCGAGACGATGGCGGCCGACCGTCATTCGGGCAAGGCGCCGTTCCTGGAGCCGGATGCCAAGAGCCAGGTGACGCTGCATTACGAAAATGGCGTGCCGACCCGGGCGGTCGCGCTGGTCGTATCGACCCAGCACAAGGCGGGGTACTGCCTGCAGGGCGAGAATGCCGATCCCGCCAAGTATGACGTGCTGAAGGATTACGTCACCGGCGTGCTGAAGAGCGTCCTGCCCGAGGGCTTCGTCACCGACCAGACCAAGCTGTACATCAATCCCACCGGCGCGTTCGAGATCGGCGGCCCCGACGGGGACGCCGGCCTGACCGGCCGCAAGATCATCGTCGACACCTACGGCGGCGCAGCCCCGCACGGCGGCGGCGCGTTCAGCGGCAAGGATCCGACCAAGGTCGATCGTTCCGCCGCCTATGTCGCGCGCTATCTCGCCAAGAACGTCGTTGCAGCCGGCCTGGCCAAGCGGTGCACGATCCAGCTGAGCTATGCGATCGGTATCGCCGAGCCGCTGTCGGTCTATGTCGATACGCATGGCACCGGCACCGTCGACGAGGCGAAGCTGGAGCAGGTGCTGCCCCAGCTCGTCCGCCTGACGCCCAAGGGCATTCGCCAGCACCTGAAGCTGAATGCGCCGATCTATGTGAAGTCCGCCGCCTACGGCCATTTCGGCCGCGAGCCTGAGGGCGACCTGTTCACCTGGGAACGGACCGATCTGGTCGACGAACTGAAGGCGGCGATCGCCTGACCCATGGCGGGCCGCATCGCGGCGACGTGATTTGATATCGCACCCTCCTCCGCATCCTGGCGGGGGAGGGTGTTTTCGTATCAGCGACGATAGGCGTCGTTGATCTCTGCGATCCATCCCGCCTTTGGCCTGACCCCGACCCCGCGCGGCTTGCGTGCTTCATCCAGATCGATCGGCGCGGCGAAGCGCAGCCCGGCGAGGCGGCCCGTCACCCACATCACCTGCGCGGACAGGTCGCTGAGCGATCCCATCTGGAGGTGGACGATGGCCCCGACCTGCAATTCGCCGTCATGTTCGACGCAGGCGCCCGATGGCGACAGATTGCGCACGCGGCGTTCCACCGGCGTTGCCCCGGGGAACGACACGGCGGCGCGGACGATGACGCTGTTGCGCTTCTCGCGATCGGGATCGGGATCGGGATCGGGTGTATCTGGCATCGGTATCTCTACCTCGATCATTGCCACAGGTTGTTAAGCCATTGGTAAACGAACGCCGATCGCCACCGGAAACATCGCTGGACATCATTTTTCCATGAGATGCGGGACGTGTTCCAGCATGGCATCGACGATCGCTTCCGCGATCCAGCCGATCGCGCCGCCGACGATGACGTCGGACAGGTAATGGTTGCCCGCCACCGGCTGGATCGCCGCGATGGCACCGGCGCCGAGCGCGGCGGGCACGGCGGCGCTGTCGATCTCGCGCGCCGCCGCCCGGGCCACCGCCACCACGCCGGCGGTATGGCCGGACGGGAATGAATTCAGCTGGTGATCGTCACTGTCGCCCCGTTCGAAGCGGGTATGCCCGTCGCTCAGCGCCTTGCCCGGGCGCGATCGGTCGAACCGATGCTTGATTGCGGACTTCGCCGCCGTGGCGAGCAGGTGCGCGGCGAGCATCCGCGCGCCGCCGCGGACGAGGTCGCGGCGGCGGCCGATCAGGCCGGCCGCGATGGTCGCCGCGGATATCGCGATCAGCTGCGGCTGGTCGGCGATCTCGGCCAGCAAGCCGGCGGCCTTGACCGGCGTGGCGTCGCGGTGGCGGGCGGCGTCGTGGGTCGCCTTGCGGTCGGCCGCGGCCACCGTCTTCGCCGCCTTCTTTGCCTTGCTCAACTGTCGTCTCCCTGCGGCATCTCGCCGCGGACCTGCGCGTGGGCGAGGAGTGCGAACACACCGGCACCGCCCACCAGATTGCCGGATACCGCCGGCGCGATCAGTCCGGCGAGCGTCTGCCACACGCCGGTATGGCCGGTGAACATGAGCAGGAACGCCTCGCCCGAGCCGACGATCGAATGACTGAAGCCGGCGATAGCGAGGACATAGGTGAAGATGACGATGACCAGCACGCTCTGGTCGCGGGCATTGGGCAGCGCCCAGGCGAGGATGGCGATCATGAAGCCGGCGGGGATCGCGTTGACGAACGTGCGGCCGGCGGACAATTCGGTAATCCCGACCGATATGCTCACCGCCGCCTCCCGGATCGCGTCGCTGCCCAGTGCGCCGCTCGCCAGCGCGAGTGCGGCTATCGCGGTCCCCGTCAGGTTCGCAGTCAGCACGATCCCCCACAGCCGCAGCGTCCTGGCCAGCGCCCATCCGGAAGGCCGGGTCACCAGCGGCAGCATCGCGGTAATGGTGCTTTCGGTGAACAGCTGCATCCGCCCGAGGATGACGACCAGGAACCCGACCGGATAGCCGAGCCCGACGACCAGTTCCCGCCATGGCGTTTCGGGAAGGGCGGCATGCAGCGCCGCTTCGGTCACCAGCGACACGGTGATCGCGATGCCGGCGGCGATGCCGGACCAGAACAGCGACATGGCGGGCCGGCGCAGTTCCTCCTCGCCCTCCTCGCGCACCGTGCGGTGCAGATCCTTGGCGTCGGCCGCCTTCAGATCGTCATCGTCGTCGTGATCGTCGGGCGAAGCGGAATTGGAGGTGACCATTACGCCCATGCAACGGACGCGGGGGCGCTTTGCTCCGCCGGTCATCCGCGATTGTGGCGTTTCCCTGTCAGGCCAAGTGTTCTAGGGCGCGCCACCATGAACGATCCCGCCACCATCCGTCGCCTGTACGGCCGTCGCCAGGGCCATAAGCTGCGCATCGGCCAAGCCGCGCTGGTCGAGGAGACGCTGGCCGCGCTGAGCGTGCCCGAGAGCGGCCCGCTGGACGCCGGCATCCTGTTCGGGGATCCCGAGGGGCAGGAGCGTCCGCTGGAGCTAGAGATCGGCTTTGGCGCCGGCGAGCATCTGGCGGGGCAGGCGGCAATGCGGCCCGACACCGGCTTCATCGGCTGCGAGCCGTTCCTCAACGGCGTCGTCGGCGCGTTGGGTCACATCCGCGACGGCGGCCTGACCAACGTGCGCCTGCATATGGGCGATGCACTGGAGGTGGTGGAGCGGCTGCCCGACGCCAGCCTTTCGCGCGTCTACCTGCTGCATCCCGATCCTTGGCCCAAGGCGCGCCACGCCAAGCGCCGGATGATGAACCACGGGCCGCTCGATGCGATCGCCGCCAAGCTGAAACCGGGCGCGGAATTCCGGCTGGGGACCGACGATCCGACCTATTGCCGCTGGTCGATGATGATCATGGACCAGCGCCGCGATTTCGTGTGGACGGCCCGCGAGCCCGCCGATTTCCTGACCCGCCCCGCCGACTGGCCGGAAACCCGGTATGAACGCAAGGCGCGCCGGCACGGGCATGAGGTCTGGTATTTCCGGTATATCCGACAGTAATCAGCGGAAGAGCGCGGGGATCGCCTGGAACAGCGTCGCTCCGGCGAGCGGGCCGCAGACCAGCATGACGAGGTTGAAGATCGCGATCGTCCCGACGACGTTGCGCTGGCGGGCGGTCAGCGGCGGGCGGCGGCGCTTCGGTTCCCAGCGCGGCGGCGGCGGCTGATCGCGGAAATCGACGAACATCGTGCGTCTCCCTGTTAGCGGCGGCGCTTTTTGGGCGGCTTGGGGGCCACCCATGGCGGCACCGTCACATAGGTTATAGGCGTGATTGAGGGAATCGTCACGACGCGATCCACGGCGGGATCGGCGGGGAACTGGTCGCGCGCCTTGGCGAAGAGGAAGCGGGCGCGGGCAGCGCCGGGCGCCGCGGCGCTCGTACCGACCCAGCGCCAGTGCCACGGTTCCCACTTCACGTTCTGGCGGTTGCCGCCGGGGAACGACAGCTCGAACCCGAAACGCGGCGCGTTCGCCACCAGCCAGCGGGCGGCGGGGGTGGCGGCCATGCACGCCTCCGCATCGGGGCAGCCGTTCGCCGGTCGCACGGCGAAGTCGATCGCATAGCCGGTGGAATGTTCGCTGTGACCGGGCGGTGCGACCGAGATCGCGCGCGTCGCATCGGGATCGGCGCTGGCATCGGGATGGTCGCGACAGAACACGCTGGCCTGCCGGATGATCGAGCGGTGGCAGGACAGGCCGCGGAGTTGGCCCATGACCGCAGGATCGCCCTGCGCGGCGGCGAGCAGGCGTTCCAGATCGGGGATCATGTCGCGCCGGACGAGGCAGGCGTTGAGGGCGAACCCGGCCGGTGCGGGCACCAGTTCGGACGGGGCGGCATCGCCATAGGGCAGATGGCCGTAGACCCGGCCGTCGCTCGCCATGCTTGCCGCCGCACCGGCGCACACCTGCGCCTGGGCGGGAACCGCGATGGAGGCGGCGATGAACAGGGTGACGCGGCGCATGGCGGCAGGCTCTGGCGCGAAGGGGCAGGGAGTGGCAAGGCGTTTCACATGCATGGCGACCGCGTATTGTTCATCGACGGCGAGGCTCTGGTCATCGACAAGCCCGCCGGCTTGCCGGTCGACAAGCCGCGCGACGGCTCCCTCAGCCTGGAGAATCATCTCGATTCGCTGAAGTTCGGGTTCCAGCGCTGGCCGACCGCGGTCCATCGGCTGGATCGGGACACCAGTGGCTGCCTGCTGCTGTCGAGGAATCCCAAGGCGCATGCGCGGTTCCAGCAGGCATTCGAACGCGGCGAGGTGGAGAAGCGCTATCTCGCGATCCTCGCCGGCATTCCGGCCGAGGCGGAGGGGGTGATCGACCTGGCGCTGGGCAAGGTCAGCACGCGCGAGGAGGGCTGGCGGATCGTCGCCGACGCGCAGGGCAAGTCGGCGAGCACCGCATGGCGGGTGGTCGCCACGCGCGACGGCCGGGCGCTGGTCGAGTTCCGGCCGGCGACGGGGCGGACGCACCAGATCCGCGTCCATGCCGCCACCGGGCTGGGGCTGCCGGTGCTCGGCGATCCGCACTACGGGGCGGGGGAACCGGGCGGCATGATGCTGCACGCCGCGGCGCTGACCGTGCCGCGTGCCGGCAAGGACCCGATCGTCGCGGAAGCGCCGCTGCCGGAACGGTTCGGCGTGTGGCCCGGGATCGCATCGGCGCCCGAGCCGGCGTGAGCGAGGCGGCGCACGCATGCCGCTGATCCAGGTGACGCGATCGATCGCGATCGACGATCGCGAAATCGAGGAGAGTTTCACCCGCGCCTCCGGGCCGGGCGGGCAGCACGTCAACACCACCGACAGCGCGGTCATGCTGCGCTTCGACGTGTGGGGATCGCCCAACCTGCCCGACATGGTGAAGCAGCGGATGTCGGTGCTGGCCGGATCGCGGTTGAGCAAGGAAGGTGTGCTGACTCTGCGCGGCGACGGGTCGCGGTCGCAAGAGATGAACCGGCGCGAGGTGCGCGAGCGGCTGGTCGCGCTGATCCAGGAATCGACGATCGTCCCCAAGAAGCGGCGCCCGACCAAGCCGAGCCGATCGGCCAAGGCGCGCCGCGTCGACGAGAAGAAGGGGCGCAGCACCGTGAAGGCCGGACGCGGCAAGGTGCGGCTGGACTGAGGGCGCGGGCCGGCCCGGTCCGTTTCGTCGGCGCGTCGACAGTGCACCGCGGACCCGGTTCAGGGTGACACGGTGGTGACGCGGCGGTTCTTCGCCCCTACATCCCGCGCCATGTACCAGTTCGATATCTCCGCCGGCTCGAAGGCCGACCTGTACCGCGACCTGCTGTCCGCGCTCGATGCGCTGACCGCGGACGAGCCCGATGCCATCGCCAATATGGCGAATGCCTCGGCATTGATCTGGCAATATCTGCCCGACCTCAACTGGGCGGGTTTCTACCGCCTGGTCGGCGGCGAGTTGGTGCTGGGGCCGTTTCAGGGGAAGGCGGCGTGCATCCGCATCCCGATCGGTAAGGGGGTGTGCGGCGCGGCGGCGGCCACCCGCGAGACGCAACTGGTCGACGACGTCCATGCCTTTCCCGGGCACATCGCCTGCGATGCCGCCAGTCGATCGGAACTGGTCGTGCCGATCGTGCGCGACGGGGTGGTGACAGGGGTGCTCGACCTCGACAGTCCCGCACCGGCGCGCTTCGATGCGGAGGATGCGACGGGGTGCGAGGCGCTGGCGGCGCTGCTTGCCACGCGGCTCGGCTGATCCAAAAGGGGACAGCGTCAAAAGGGGACAGGCGCTCGGCTGGCGAGTCCCGGAACCAAGTGTTAAATCGATCGTCAACGTGATGTTAATCGATGACGCTAGGGGGCGCCGTCGGAACAGGGAGACGACATGCGTATCTGGTTGATCGCCACTGCGGGGATGGCTCTTGTGGCCGCCGGCGGCGCCGATGCGCAGCAGCGCGTCGTCGCGCACGGGCCAGGCGGCATGCGCCCCGGCGCCAGCTTCCCCGTCCCGAACCAGGGCATGGCGCCGGCACCCGCGATTCAGCCGCGGGGCCAGTGGCGGGCGCAGAACTGGCGGCGCGGCGGATATCCGGGCCAACGTCCGACGATGGCGCCGGGCCAGCTGCCCGTGCAGCCCCACATGCAGCCGGGTCAGCCGCACATCCAGCCGGGGCGTCCGGCGGGCTGGAACGGCGCGGGTCGTCCGCCAATGGTCCATGCCGGTCAGCCGCGCTGGGGCAGCAAGGTCGGCGGCCGCTGGTGGGGCGGTGCAAACGCCCCCGGCGGCTGGGCCGCCTATCGCCGTCCCTATCGTGGCTATGCCCTGCCGAGCTATTGGGTCGCCCCGCGCTTCTATATCGGCGACTGGCAGGCCTATGGCCTGACCCAGCCGACCTACGGCTATAACTGGGTGCGCTATTACGACGATGCCGTGCTCGTCGATGGCCGCGGTTCGGTCTACGACACGCGCGCCGGGATCGACTGGGACCGCTATGATGCGGGTTATGGCGACGAAGACCGCGTCTATGCCGGTGGCTATGACGATCGTGGGCACGACGATCGCGGGTACGACGACCGGGGCTATGATGATCGTGGCTATGATGGTCGTGGTTATGCGCGTCGCGACGATGGTGTCGGCGGCGCGGTGGCCGGTGCCGCGATCGGCGGCGTCGCGGGGAATCTGATCGCAGGGCGCGGCAATCGCCTGGGCGGTACATTGATCGGTGCCGGTGTCGGCGCCGCTGCCGGCTATGCGATCGACAAGGCGGAGGATCGTCGCAATCCGCCGCCGCCGCCGGTCTATGGCCGCGGCTATGCACCGCCGGTCGCGCCGGATCGCGCGCCGCCACCGCCGCCACCCGTCGGTTATGGGGCAGGCGGCCCGAACTGGCGCTCCGCGGACGGCACGACGACGGTGACCACCACCAGCGGCGCGGGCGGTTATTACCAAGGCGGCTATTATTATCCCGGCGCGTCGACCACGACGGTCGTGGTCCAGACCGCACCGGTCATCACCACGACGACGACCGAAGTCTATGAAGATGCGGTGACCTATACGCGCAAGCCGGCGGTCCGGCGGACCAAGACGAAGCGGGTCTGGCGCCCGGCGCCGACCTGCCGCTGCGGCTGATGGAGATCAGGCCCTGACGGCCTCAGCAGGGGCCGTCAGGGCCGGGTCGGTTCACGGCGTCCGGGGCCGATGGCGCGGTGCTATTCGGTTGCCTGATCCGGCGCCGGGTCGTTGCGAGCGCTGCGAAAGGCGAACGGTTGCCGCATGCCTCGCCGCAACCACAGGCGTGGCGCACTCGGGATTTCCTGCTTCGCGGCGTTTGATCGATGGCAGGCCTTGCGGGGTCGGATAGCCGTGGGACTGACTCGTCAGCGCGGCTGAGTTCCGGGGGCACTTTTCCGCCGGAACCTGCCCGCATTCATGTCCATGTCTGCGTGGCACGATGAATCCTGGTCCGGATGCGAGATCACGGGGATGTTCAAGTGACTTCCACCCGTGCCTCGTGTGTCCGGCCATACGGCTGCGCGCGCCGCTTAGCAGGATTCAGCCGATCCCCAAGTCCGCCGGGCCAAACGCGTGTGGCAAGAGCTCCGACAGGCGGTAGCGCGCGACCGCATCGCCCTCGGCCGCGCCGCAATAGACCGCAAGGTCGCGTCCACCGAGCTGCGCGGCCTCGTTCAGCACCTGACGACAGCGTCCGCACGGGCTTACCGGGGTATCGCCGGTGGCACGACCGTCCGCATCCATCGCGCCGCCGATCACCCCGACCGCGACGACATCGCGCAGCCGGCCCGCGGCGCTGGCGGTCGCAATCGCCACAGTTTCGGCGCAGAGCGACAGGCCGTAGCTGGCATTTTCGACATTGGCGCCGGTGATGAGGCTGCCGTCGGTCATCAGCAACGCTGCGCCGACCGCAAAGCGCGAATAGGGCGCGTGGGCCCGTGTCGCCGCTTCCCGCGCGGCGTGGATCAGGCGGATGCTGTCATCGGTCATGGTGCTACGACGTTCCAGTTCACGGGGCCTTCGATGCCGTCGATGCGGCGGATGTCGCTGGCGCGCCATATCCGCCACGGCCGCGCGGCATAACTTGGGGGAAACACATTGCTGATCGCCCAGACCGGGCGGTCGATGGCGGCGGACAGCTGATAATCCTTGTCCACCGCCTTGCTCAGTCGCAGCAGCACGGGCTTGCGGGTATGCGCCTCGACCATCGCGATGAACGTTCGCATTTCGCCGACCAGCACATCCTGATCGGGACGCGCGGTGCAATCGTCCCGATAGCCGACGTCGACCGCGACCGGCAGCGCGTCCGCGGTGCGGGGGACGAAGGCGTTGAAGGCGTTGGCCTGGTCCGCCGCCAGCTGGCAGAGCGAGAACAGGTGGACCGCGCCGCGACGCAGGCCGGCATCGGGCAGGGCGGCCCAATTCGCCTCGAACCCCGGATCGCGGCGATCGGCGCCCGACGTCGCGACCAGATAGGCGAAATCCGCCCCCCGCGCCCGCACCGTACCCCATTCGATCGCACCGGGGTTCTCGCCCAGGTCGACCCCCTGCAACGGATACTGGCCCTGCGCCGGGTGCCAGCCGGTCGCGAAGCTCCACCCGCCGATGCCGAGCAGGCCGGCCGCAATGAGCGCTCCCGCCGCCTTGAACACCCCGTATGCCATCAGCCGCGCAAATGCAGGACGCAGATCAGCGTGAACAGCCGGCGCGCGGTGTCGAAATCGACATCGATCTTGCCCGCCAGGCGTTCGCGCAGCAATTCGGCGGCATCATTGTGGACGGCACGGCGTGCCATATCGACGGTCTCGATCTGTTGCGGAGTAGAGGCGCGTATCGCCTGATAATAGCTGTCGCAAATCGCGAAATAGTCCTTGATCGACCGGCGGAAGCGGCCGAGCGCCAGGACCAGCGTCTCCAGGTGATTGTCGTCCTCGCGGTGGATGTGGATGCCGAGCCGCCCCTCCGCCGATTCGAGCTTGATGCGGTATGGCCCGGCATAGCCGTCGGCGTGGACGCGCTGCGGCGCGAAGTGATTACCCTCCAGCAGGTCGAAGATCGCGATCCGCCGTTCCTGCTCGACGTCCGCCGAGCGCCAGCCGATGCTGTGCTCGTCCAGGGTGATGTCGATGATCCGCGGGTCGGCCATCGTCGTCCGATATAGGGCTAACCCGTCCACGACAATTCCGAGTTTGTTCGACGGGGGCTGGAGCGGTATAGCGATGGTCATGGCCACTCTCGCATTCCCGACTCCGGCGGTCCCCGCCGAACCCATGCAATTGCCACGCAACGTCGAGGCCGAAGCGGCGATGCTCGGCGCGATGATGATCGACAACCGACTGGCCGACGATCTGGTCGACCGGCTGGAGCCGGCGCATTTCTACGAACCGGTCCATGCCCGCATCTTTGCCGCGATCAAGACGCTGCGCGCCAACGACATGTTGGCGACGCCGGTGACGCTGCGGCCGATGTTCGATGCGGACGAAGGCATGCGCGAACTGGGCGGACCATCGTACCTCGCCAGCCTGACCGGATCGGGCGCCGGCCTGATCGGTGCGCGCCAGTTCGCGACGCAGATCTACGACCTTGCCATGCTGCGCGCGCTGGTCAGCGTCGGTCGGACGCTGGTCGAACGCGCGATGGACACGTCGGAAGAGGTCAATCCGCGTGCGCAGATCGAGGCGGCGGAAGAGGAATTGTACAAGGTCGCCGGCGATGGCGGCGCCGAGAATGCCACCAAGAGCTTCGCGCAGGCGACGACGATGGCGGTCAAGATGGCCGAGCGCGCGCTGAATTCCGGCGGCAACCTGTCGGGCGTCACCACCGGTCTCGACAGCGTCAACGCCAAGATCGGCGGCATGCACCACAGCGATCTCATGATCCTCGCCGGCCGTCCCGGCATGGGCAAGACGTCGCTCGCCACCAACATCGCCTTCAACGCGGCGCGGCGCTGGATGCGCGACATGGCCGACGGCATTCCGCCCAGCGAATCGGTGGGGGCAAAGGTCGTGTTCTTCAGCCTGGAAATGAGCGCCGACCAGCTGGCGACGCGCATCCTGGCCGAGCAATCGCAGATCAGTTCGGAATCGCTGCGCATGGGCAAGATCAGCAAGGCCGAATTCGGCCAGTTGGCCGCTGCCGCGGCGGAACTGGAGAACCTGCCGCTGTTCATCGACGATACCGGCGGCCTCAGCATCAGTGCGCTGCACACCCGCGTCCGTCGCCTGCAACGCCGCCACAACAACCAGATCGGGCTGGTCGTGGTCGATTACCTCCAGCTGCTGACCAGCGGCGGCAAGGGCGGCAAGGAAAATCGCGTGCAGGAAATCTCGGAAATCTCGCGCGGGTTGAAGACGCTGGCCAAGGATATGAACGTGCCGGTGCTGGCGCTGTCGCAGCTGAGCCGTGCGGTCGAAAGCCGCGAGGACAAGCGGCCGATGCTGTCCGACCTGCGCGAATCGGGATCGATCGAGCAGGACGCGGACATGGTCTGGTTCGTGTTCCGCGAGGATTATTACACCGCCCAGCGCGAACCGAAGCGACCGATGGAGGGCGATGAGGCCAAGGTGTTCGAAGACCACGCGAAATGGGCAAGCGACATGGAGCGGGTCTATGGCCTTGCCGAGATGATCGTGGCGAAGCAGCGCCACGGCGCGACCGGCAAGGTGGTGCTGAAGTTCGATCCGACCATCACCAAGTTCAGCGACTATGCAGGGTATTGAGGCGGTTCGATCGTCCCCGCATCGATTGTCCTGAGGCACGTTGCGACCGATCGCTGCCGTGGTCGCGGCATCGGCCGGGACGACGATGGGCAGGCACGGGCAAAACCCAAATTTTCCGGTCATAATCAGTAGTCAGCACCCGCCCGTTCAGCCTAGAGCGAGGTGCATGGTGCGATGGCCCGGCGCTTCGAGCGGGGCCGCCCAGGGGAATGGCATGACACGATTTACAGCGACCGCGGCGATGGCTGCCATGCTTCTGCCGGTGCTGCCGGCGTCGGCGCAGGTGGTATCGGTGCCGGTGCCACCATCGGCGCAGGTTGCACCGATAGTGGCGGTGCCGACGATCCCGTTGCCGCAGCTGACCGACGCGCAGGCGATGCAGCTTGCCGCGCTGTTGTTGCGCGACACGCTGGCGCAGGGGCTCAGCCTCGCGGTGCCGCAACCGATGGACGCCGCCGCGCGCGATCAGCTGGTGCGCGATGCACTCGACCACGCCCGCGCGGTGCACGCCGGGCGGCTGGCCGAGGCGGACTTTCAACGCGACTGGGGCCTGCGCCCGCCGGTATTCGACCCGCTGCCCGGCTTTGCCGATGCGGTGCGCCGCGACCGGATCGCCGCCTGGTTCGCGGCGCTGCCGCCGCCCTATTCGGGCTATGACGGGCTGAAGGCGGGGTTGCAGCGGTATCGCGGAATCGTCGCCGCAGGCGGCTGGTCGGCGCTTCCCGCCGGTCCGGACCTGGGCATGGGGGCGACGGGGCCGCGCGTGTTCGCGCTGCGCAACCGGTTGGCGGTCGAGGACACCGACGTTGCCGCAACCGGCGCGTTCGATGCGAAGCTGGTCGAGGCGGTGCGCCGGGCGCAGCGCCGCTACGGCCTCAACCCGACCGGCATCGTCTCGACACAGACGCTGGCGGCGCTGAACGTCCCCGCGACGGCGCGGGTGCGGCAGATCATGGCGAACATGGAACGGTGGCGCTGGCTGCCGCAGGACCTGCCGCGCGATCGCATCCAGGTGAATATCGCGGCTGCGGTGCTGACCGTGTTCGACGGCGACCAGCCCGTCATGTCGATGCGGGCCGTCACCGGCCGGCCGGGGGACGAGACGCCGATGCTGTCGTCGACGATCCACAGCGTCGTCCTTAACCCGCCGTGGAACGTGCCGACCTCGATCGCGACCAAGGAGCTGTGGCCGAAGGAAAAGAAGAGCCCCGGCTATTTCAAGCGCAACGGCTTTCGCGTGATCGACGGCACCCGCCTGCAGCAGAAGGCCGGCGACCAGAGTGCGCTGGGGCGGTACAAGTTCGACTTCGACAACGCATTCTCGGTGTATCTGCACGATACCCCGTCGCGCGCGAAGTTCGCCAGCTTCAGCCGGCTGGCCAGCCATGGCTGCGTGCGGCTGGAAAAGCCCGCCGATCTCGCACAGCTGTTGCTGAAGGGCGATCCGGCGTGGACGCCGGAGGCGATCGCCGCGACCATCGACAAGGGCGAGACCGTGCGGGCGCGGCTGGCGAAGCCGGTATCGGTCTATCTGCTGTACTGGACGGCGTTCGCCAGCGGTAACGGCCAGATGAACTTTCGTGACGACCCCTATGGCTGGGATGCGACGCTGGCGGCGAAGATCGAAGCGCGCTCGGCGAGCCAGCTGGTCGCGGCACGGTGAAGGGACAGGTAATGCGTAATCGAACCATGAAGACCGGCGTGGCACTGGCCGCGGGTTTGCTGATGCTGTCGGCATGCTCGCGCTCGGAACCCGAGCAGCCGCTCGAGGAGAACATGACCGAGCAGGCGCCGGTGGAGGAATCGACGCCCGACGCGACGCCGACCGCCGAACCATCGGCAACGCCGACCGCCGCCGTCGAAACCAACGCCATGGCGATCGACACGCCGCCGGAAGCGCCCGTCGCTTCCGATGCGCAGATGATCGACGACGCCGATGCGACCGGCATGACCGCGCGCGTGTCGCGGGACGAAGCGCCGGCCGGAAACGATCAGGCGAATCCGTAACCGGACGTATCGGTCATGACGATACTGACGCGCCGCGCCCTCAGCGCCCTGTGCGGCCGACTATTGCTCACCGGATTGCTGGCGGGATCGGTCACGGGGCTGGCCGGGCCGGTCGCGCCGGCGGCTGCGGTGACGCGGCCGGTGTCGGCGATTCTGATGGACGCGCGCGACGGCCGCATCCTGTATGCCGAGAATGCCGGTATCGTCCGCCGGCCGGCGTCGCTGACCAAGATGATGACGCTGTTCCTGACCTTCGACGCGCTCGACGAGGGGACGTTGCGGCTTGGCGATCCGGTGCGCATCTCCCGCTACGCGTCCAGCCAGAAGCCGTCGCGCGTCGGCCTGCGACCGGGTGCGACGATGACGGTCGACCAGGCGATCCGCGCGGTCGCGGTCGTGTCCGCCAATGACGTCGCGGTCGCGCTGGCGGAAACCGTGGGCGGCACGGAGGACCGGTTCGCCCGGATGATGACGGCGAAGGCGCGCGCGCTCGGTTTGGAGGACACGTCGTTCACCAACTCTACCGGCCTGCCGGGCGCGAACCTGACGACGGCGCAGGACATGGCGCGATTGTCGCTGGCGCTCCTGCGCGATCACCCGCGCCGCTATGCGGTGTTCGCGACGCGATCGTTCAGCTGGGGCGGGCGGACGGTGCAGAACCACAACCACCTGCTAGGTGCCTATCCCGGCGCCGACGGCCTCAAGACCGGCTATACCGCAGAGGCAGGCTTCGCGCTGGCAGCATCGGCGAAGCGCGGCAATCGTCGGCTGATCGCGGTGGTGATCGGCGAACGTTCGATCCAGTTGCGCGACCGCCGCGTCGCCCGGATGTTGACAGAAGGATTTGCGCAAGGCGGCGCGCCGACGAAGGCGATCCCCGATACGCTGGAGGAATGGTTGGGCAGCCCGGTTACGGCAGAATCCGACGACTGATCGTGCGCGCTGGCCAAGGCAGGGCCGGCGTAGATGGTGACGGACTGATGCGGGGCGAGGTGACATCCCGTCGCCCCGACATCGTTAGCGGATCGTAACGCCGTGCAGGGCCTCCGGATCCGGCTATTCCCCAATCCCCACGCAAATGCCGCGACGACGGTCGAATGCCACGGTGGCACACGGCCTCTCCGCGTCGATCGCCTGTCTGTTGGTCCGCCGGAGGCGCGGCCCGCTCACCGCCGCGGGGCGCGTCCTCCAAAGGTCGGCAGGCTCTCGCTGCCGTCCGCCGCCAGCGCGGCGACGGCGATGAAATTGTCGTCCACCGGCACCTGCTGCAATGTCGCATCGCTACCCTGCACGTCGCGCGATTTCGTCCAGGTCGCGGTGTCGTTGGCGCGCCAGCGGATGCGATAGCCGGCGGCCCCCGGCACCGGTGTCCAGCTGACCTTGGTATCGCGCGACAGGTCGCCGACCAGCACCACGGTTGCCGGTGCGGCCGGAGCCGCCGCCAGCCGGGCGATCGTCGCGGCGTTGATCGCCGTCACCCTGGCGAGATAGGCGAAGTCCATGCCCTCGATCGTGTCGCCATAGACGGTGCCGTTTTCCGTGCGCAGGTCCTGATGCTGGCGATCCCAATTCTCCGCACCGACCGAGAAGCGCACGGCGGGATAGCCACGTTTCAGGAACGGTTCGTGGTCGCCGCCGCGGCCGAACCGGTCGGGGCGCCGATCGATCACGACGTCGAAGCCGCCGGGAATCGCATCGGCGATGCCGTCGATGGTCTTGGCGAGCGCGCGGCTGGGGCCATCGTCCTCGCCGCCCTCGCCGCGGCGGCGCTGCTGTTGCGGCAGGTCCTCCACCGCGCGGATGCCTTCGGAAAAGACGCGGACGCGACCGGCATCGCGCACACCGCCCTGGCCGATCGAATTGCCGACGATGTCGTTGTTGAGCATCGCGGTAACGTTCCATCCGCGGGTCGCGGCGGTATCGGCGAGCAATTCGGCGCCCCAGAGCCCCTGTTCCTCGGCGGAAAAGGCGACGTACACGATGGTCGCATCGAACGTCCGCTTCGACAGCAGCCGTGCCGTTTCCAGCACCAGCGCCACGCCGGAGGCATCGTCGTTTGCGCCCGGCGCATCGCTGGTGGCGTCCATCACATCGGTGACGCGGCTGTCGATGTGGCCGCCGATGATGACGACCCGATTCGGATCGCGGCCGCGCTGGATGCCCAGCACGTCCTCGACCACGACGCCGTTCGGCGCGCGCGGGCCGGTGAAGCTGCGACTGATCCGTTCGACCTTGATGCACCCGCCACAGTCGCGCCCGATCGCCTCGAACTGCTTCGCCGCCCAGTTGCGCGCGGCCCCGATGCCGCGCTTGGGATCGGTGGTCGAGGACAGCGTGTGGCGCGTACCGAAACCGACGAGGGCCGTGACGCTGGCCTTCAGCCGCGCGGGATCGGGGGAGGGGGCGGCGACCTGAGCAGCGGCGGCGAGGAGTGGGAGGATCAGCATGATACGCGGGTGTGGCCTGCCCGGTCCGTCCGCTCAAGCCCTTGTTTCACCGGCCGATGTCTGTCCGGTCGATGTCTGTCCGGTCGATGTCTGTCCGGTCGATGTCTCGCTGCCCGATCAGTGCATGCAGCGGCTCTGTTCGGTGATCCGCGCTGCGACGAGGTCGATGACGCCGCTCAATTGTGCGGCAGCGACGCCTTCGTCGAGATCGTCCAGAGTGCCGAGCGCACGCATCAACAGGTCAAGAGCCCGCACATAGGGGGCCGACACTAGGAAATCCGCGCGCATGATTTGTTATACGATATGCGCCGGTGCTCCACAAACGTTTTCATAGGCGTGCACATCCCGCATCAGCTCAGCCGGTCGATCGCCTCGCGCGTGAGCGATCCCGGAATGATCATTACCGGCACGGGCAGGCCCCCGGCGTCCGAACCGGCGAAATGGCTGACGAGCTGGCCCGGCGATCCGGACGGCGCCGCGCCCAATACGAGGGCGGCGATATCCGGGTTGCTGGCGATGATTTCGCGGATGATCCTGGGGCCATCGCCCTGGCGCACGGTGATCGACGGCTTCAGGCCCGATTCGTCCACCAGCGTGCCGGCGGCGGCGGTGACCAGGCCTTCGGCATGGAGCAATGCCTCTTCCTCGATGGTCGCCTGCACGCCGCCGAACGCAATGAATTCCTGCGGCGGGATCAACGTCAGAATCTCGACCCCGCCGCCGGTCTTGACGGCGCGGCGCGCGGCGAAACGCAACGCGATCTCCGCTTCCGGGCTCTCGTCGACCACCACCAGATAGATGCGCATGTTTTGCCCCTTTTCCGTTACGTGGCCTGCGGCTTCTCCCCGTGCAAGGGTTGACCCCCCGCGTCAGGAGCGCGAAGGGAGCGGCCTGCTCCCCAGGCAAGAGGACCTGCATGTCGATCGAGATCAAGATGCCCGCGCTGTCGCCGACGATGGAAGAGGGTACGCTCGCCAAATGGCTCGTCAAGGAAGGCGACACCGTCAAGAGCGGTGACATCATGGCCGAAATCGAGACCGACAAGGCGACGATGGAATTCGAGGCGGTGGATGAAGGCGTGATCGCCAAGATCCTGATCGCCGAGGGCACGGACAATGTAAAGGTCGGCGCGGTGATCGCGATCCTGGCCGAAGACGGCGAGGACGCCGCATCGGTGAGCGCTCCATCGAAGAGCGACACCCCCGCCCCCGCAGCGAAGGAATCGGAAGCCAAGCCCGACGCCGCCGATCCCAACAAGACCGGCAGCGAGGCGCAGCCCGCCGACCGCACCGTCACCCAGGCTGAGGATCACGGCAAGCCGGCCGATGCCGGCGCGGCGCCGTCCGCCGCGGCTGCACCGTCGGGCACGTCGTCGGGCGGGCGCGTGAAGGCGAGCCCGCTGGCACGCCGTATCGCCGCCGAAAAGGGCATCGAACTGGCCGGTGTCAGCGGCTCCGGCCCCAACGGGCGGATCGTCAAGGCCGACGTCGACAACGCCAAGCCGGCCGCCGCCTCGGCCGCCGCAAAGGGCGATCCGGCGCCTGCCGCCGCGGCCGCTCCTGCACCAGCCGCCAAGCCCGCCGCCGTGCCGGACATCCCGCATGAGGCGGTAAAGCTCAGCAACATGCGCAAGACGATCGCGCGTCGCCTGACCGAATCGAAGCAGACGGTGCCGCACATCTACCTGACGGTGGATATCCAGCTGGACGCGCTGCTCAAGCTGCGCGGCGAGCTGAACGCGAGCCTCGAGAGCCGCGGCGTCAAGCTGTCGGTCAACGACATGCTGGTAAAGGCGCTGGGCGTCGCGCTGATCGCGGTGCCGAAGTGCAACGTGATGTTCACGCCCGACCAGCTCATCAGCTTCAAGCGCGCCGACGTGTCGGTCGCGGTGTCGACGCCGTCGGGCCTCATCACGCCGATCGTGGTGGGCGCAGACACCAAGAGCCTGTCGGCGATTTCGACCGAGGTGAAGGACCTCGCCGCGCGGGCAAAGGACAATAAGCTGAAGCCGGAGGAATTCCAGGGCGGCACCGCGTCGATCAGCAACATGGGCATGTTCGGCATCAAGCAGTTCGAGGCGGTCATCAATCCGCCGCAGGGCATGATCATGGCGATCGGCGCGGGTGAGAAGCGGCCCTATATCGTCGATGGCGAGCTGGCTGTCGCGACGGTGATGACCGCCACCGGCAGCTTCGATCATCGCGCGATCGACGGCGCGGACGGCGCCCAGCTGATGAAGGCGTTCAAGGAGCTGGTCGAGCGTCCGCTCGGCATGCTCGCCTGAGCGGACCGTGGCTCGCACGACCGTGGAAATGCTGCACATCGCCGCCGGGCTGGTCGCGGCAACGGCGATGACCTGGGCCGCCGCCTGGGCCTATCCGCTCGGCTATGAGGTGATCTGGTGGTGCGGCGCTGCGGCGATGGTCGCGACGGTGCTGATGGGCGTCGGGCCGCTGCGCCGCGCCCGCGCCATCGACCGGAGGCGCGGATGAGCGGTCTGCCCGAAGGCGCGCCGACGATCCGCGTCACCGCCATGCCCGCCGATGCCAACCCCTATGGCGACATTTTCGGTGGCTGGCTGATGGGCCAGATGGATCTTGCCGCCGGCTCGGTCGCTTCCCGCCACGCCCGTGGCCGGGCGGTGACGATCGCCTGCGACGCGATGAAGTTCCACGCGCCCGTGCTCGTCGGTGACGAAGTGTCGGTCTATGCACGGCTGACCGCGGTCGGCAACACGTCGATGACGATCGAGGTCGAGGCGTGGCGCCGCGCCCGCCACGTCGATGACGCCTGCAAGGTGACGCAGGCCCGCTTCATCTTCGTCGCCACCGACGAAAACCGCGCACCCCGGCGGGTCGCGCCGCTCGCCTGATCCCGTCTTCTTTCTTCCCCGGTAAGGATTGCACACGTGGCTGATACCTTCGACCTCCTCATCCTCGGTTCGGGACCCGGCGGCTATGTCGCGGCAATCCGCGCGAGCCAGCTCGGCCTGAAGGTCGGCATCGTCGAGCGCGAGCGGCTGGGCGGCATCTGCCTCAACTGGGGCTGTATCCCGACCAAGGCGCTGCTGCGCACGTCGGAGGTCTATCATTACATGACCCACGCCGACAGCTACGGGCTGAAGGCGGACAACGTATCGTTCGACCTCGGCAAGATCGTCGATCGCAGCCGCAAGGTGGCGGGACAGCTGAACGCCGGCGTCAAGGGCCTGATGAAGAAGAACAAGGTCCAGGTGTTCGAGGGAGTCGGCACGCTGACGGGGAAGGGCAAGCTGTCCGTCAAGCAGGGCGACAAGACGGTCGATCTCGAAGCCAAGCACATCATGGTCGCGACCGGCGCGCGCGCGCGCGACCTGCCGTTCGCCAAGGCCGACGGCAAGACGATCTGGACCTATCGCCACGCGATGGTCCCCGAGGTGATGCCGACCAAGCTGCTGGTCATCGGATCGGGCGCGATCGGCGTCGAATTCGCCAGCTTCTACAACGACATGGGCGCCGACGTGACGATCGTCGAGATGCTCGACCGGATCCTGCCCGTCGAGGATGCCGAGGTCAGCGAGTTCATGACCAAGGCGCTGACCAAGCAGGGGATCAACATCCTCACCAAGTCCGGCCTCGAGAAGCTGGAACCTGGCGCGAACGGCGTCACCGCGGCGATCAAGGGCGCGGACGGCAAGGCCACGAGCACCGAGTTCAGCCATGCCATCGTCGCGATCGGCATCGTGCCCAACACCGAGAATATCGGGCTGGAAGCGCTGGGCGTCGAGACCGAGCGCGGCCACATCAAGGTCGATGGCTACGGCCGCACCAACGTCGAGGGCATCTACGCGATCGGTGACGTTACCGGTGCGCCCTGGCTGGCGCACAAGGCAAGCCACGAGGGCATCGTCTGCGTCGAGAAGATCGCCGGCGGCTCGCCGCATCCGTTCGAGACGTGGAACATCCCGGGCTGCACCTACAGCCGTCCGCAAGTGGCGTCGGTCGGCTTCACCGAGGCCAAGGCGAAAGAGGCCGGCTATGAGGTGAAGGCGGGCAAATTCCCCTTCATCGGCAATGGCAAGGCGATCGCGCTGGGCGAGGCGGAAGGCTTCGTGAAGACGGTGTTCGACGCCAAGACCGGCGAATTGCTCGGCGCCCACATGGTCGGGGCGGAAGTCACCGAACTGATCCAGGGCTATGTCATTGCGCGTCAGCTCGAAACGACGGAAGCCGAACTGATGGAGACCGTGTTCGCGCATCCGACGCTGAGCGAAATGATGCACGAGAGCACGCTCAGTGCGTACGGACGCGCCATTCACTTCTAGGGTTGCTCCGAATCGGTTGCATTGCGGTGCAACCGGTTCAATCGGTCGATTGTCAACGCCGACATCGTGGCCCACCCTCGGTTCGACTGCAGCGGGTCGAGGGGCGGGGGCTCTATGTCGGGAAATGTCAGCAGACCGGGACCGAGGCTGATGCCCCTGGCGGCAGGCCTGCTGCCGTTGCTTGCCGGTTGTGCCTCCTTCGCCGGAACGCCGGAACCGGTGATCGCCACCGATCAGGTGGTCGCCATCGCCCGCGAGGCGCCGTATCGCATTCAGGATGCCGCGGCGCTCATCGCAGCGTCCGGCAACACGACGCTCGGCTATCGCAACGCCTTCATCGCCGTGCAGCTCGCCGCGATCGACGCGCGCTATCTCCAGTTTCGTCGTAAGCTGGCGATCCAGTCCAAAAGCGCCAATTTCGGGTTGGAGATCGGAACGCTCGCCCTGACCGGGGGTGGCGCGGTCGCCGGCGAACGGCTCGCCAATATTCTGTCCGCCGGCGGCGCCGGATTGACCGGGACGAAGGCGGCGCTGAGCAAGGAGGTGTATTTCGAAAAGGCGCTGCCGGCGTTGATCGCCAGCATGGAGGCCCAGCGGCTGGCGGCGCGGGCGCCGTTGATCGCGGGCTTGCGACAGACGATCATCGCATATCCGACCGCGCAGGCGATCGCCGACCTGTTCGCCCTGCAGAACAGCGCCAGCCTGGATGCCGCGATCGGCAGCCTGACGGCGGCGGCAACGCAGCAGCAAGGCGAAGCGGAGGCGCGTTATACGCAGGTCGTCGCCACCTGTGCCCAGCCTGAGGACGGCGTCGACGCCGATTGGCGGCGGTTGCGGCAGGGATTAAGGACCCTCGATGCGGCGGCTGACGAGGCGACGCTCGATATCGTCAGCGGCCTGATCGGCTCCGATACCGCACCGCCATATGCGGAACAGAAGCGATTGGTCGTCGCCAAGGTGGCGAGCGCCTATTGCACGCGCGTCGCCGTGCAGGATCTGATGCGGCGGATTACCGCCAGCGCCGGAGTGCCCTTCCCATGAAGCAGGCATTGAGCTTTCGTGCCGAACTGTCGTTGTCGACCCTCGCCAAGGCACTCGGCCAATTCGAGGGACTATGCGGTGCGCTGGTCGGGCTCGACAATCAGGATGGGGTGACGATCGGCGAATATGACGACGATCGGGAAGGGGACGGCGTCCTGCAATTGCGGGTCGGCGCGCCCATGCCCGCACCCCCCGGCCTGTTCATCGCCACCGGCACGGTGTTCGTCCTCGGGCAGCGGCAGGTCGTGACGGCGTATCGCGGTGACGCCGGATAATACGGCACCGGCAGCGCTCTGCCACGTTGAACCTCCCGGCAATGGAGAGCGCATGATGGCCGACAAGGATCACGACGAGATTTACAAGGAATTCAATGAGGCGGTGAATATGGCACCGGCCGAACTCGAACGCTTCCTCGACACCGACGACAGCAAGCGTGTCGGATGGAAAGGCGAGGATGGCGAGGGATCAGGCGAAAGCGTCGGTCACAAATCCGGCAAGCGGATCGTGGAGATCAAGCGCAGCAAGAAGGCCGACCTGACCGACGACGATTATGCGCATATGAAGAAGGTGAACAGCTACATTTCTCGCCATCTGGCGCAAGGCGGCCCCGCCAAGGACAAGAAGCATAGCGACTGGCGCTATTCCCTGATGAACTGGGGCCACGATCCGGAGAAATAACGACAGGCGCCGGTCCAGCCGGCACGGTCCGCCGCCCCGTCACCCCAAGATATTCCGGGTCGGCGGGGCGACCCGGACGGAACGTCACCCCAGGACGGCGTTACGGCCGGCGGCCCGAGCGGGACCGATTCCGTTCGGACGTCAGGCCACGGCGCTGTTGCCCCACTGGCGTATCGCCAGCGACCGCGCCTCCTCGACCGGCAGCGGTCGCCCGAAATAATAGCCCTGCACCTTGGTACAGCCCAGGTCCTGCACCATCCGGTGCTCCGCTTCCGTCTCGACGCCTTCCGCCGTGGTCGCCATACCCAGGCTCTGCGCCAGCGCGACGACGGCGCGGATGATCGCAATGGCTTCTTTCACCCCCTTCGAGGCGCCCTGAACGAAGCTGCGGTCGATCTTGATCGAGGAAAAACGGGTGCGCGACAGATAGCCGAGCGACGAATAGCCGGTGCCGAAGTCGTCGAGGCTCAGCCGGACGCCGAGATCGAGAATACGCTCCAGCACCTTGGTCGCGCCCAGGCCCTCGTGCATGAAGACGCTTTCGGTAACTTCCAACTCAAGCCGCTCTGCCGACAAACCGGAATTGGCGAGGGCCGAGGTCACGATCGTGACGAAGGCCGGGTTCTGCAACTGATCGGGAGAGACGTTGACCGCGACCCGCACGTCGGACGGCCAGCCTGCCGCCTCGTTGCAGGCGGTGCGCAACACCCACTCGCCGATCGGCTGGATCAGCCGTGCTTCCTCGGCCAGCGGTATGAACTTGGCGGGCGACACGTTGCCGAACTGCGGGCTCGACCAGCGCAGCAACGCCTCGAAGCCCTTGAGGGTGCCGGACCCTGCATCGACGACGGGCTGGTAATGCAGGTGCATCTCGCCCTTTTCCAAGGCTTGGCGCAGCGCCATCTCCAGCACGCGACGCTCTTCGGCCTGGACGTGCAATTCGGGCTCATAGGCGTGGTAGACGCCCCGGCCGGCATCCTTGGCGCGGTACAGCGCCAGATCGGCCGAGCGGATCAGCATCTCCGCCGTCCGCCCGTCGCGGGGGCCGATCGCCAGACCCACCGAGGCGCCGATGTAGAGCGTGTGAGCGTCGACCTCATACGGGCGCGACAGCGTGTCGATGATCCGCTGCGCCAGCGCCTCCACCGCGGCGGTGTTGGTGGCATCGCGCACCACCACCGCGAATTCGTCACCGCCCAGTCGCCCGCATGTGGCGTGATCGCCCATCAACTGGCCCAACCGTTCGGCCACGCGGCTGAGCAGGCGGTCGCCGATCGGATGGCCCAGCGTGTCATTGACCGCCTTGAACCGGTCCAGGTCGATCATCATGAACGCGCAGCGGCCGCTCCACGATTCGGCGTCGGCCATGGCCAGGGCCAGCGTTTCGTTGATCATCAGTCGATTGGGCAGGCCGGTCAGCGTGTCGAACCGTGCCATCCGATTGATCTTGTCTGCCGAGGCACGTTGTTCGGTGACATCGGATCCGACGCCGCGAAATCCGCAGAACGTCCCCGATTCGTCGAACCGGGGGCTGGCGGCGAGTTCCCACCAGCGTTCCTGCCCGTCGACCTCGACCGGCAGCCGCAGGTCGCGAAAGCTCTCGCGTGTCTTCAATTTGTCGGCGAGATTGCGCAACCCGTTGGAAAACTTGCCGGTGTCCCACGACGGACCCGCCAGCACCTGCAGGAACGGCCGCCCCTCGATGCTCACCGGGTCCAGCCCACAGGCATAGGCGAAGCGCGGCGACACCTTGACGATCCGCCGTGCCGCATCGGTTTCCCATAGCCAGTCGGCGTTGCTCGCTTCGAATTCGCGCAGCAACAGGCTGACCGTCTCGTCGCGTTCGCCGAGCGCCATCTGGCTGGCCCGTATCACCACCAGCGACCGGGCGCGGTTGAGACAGATGAACACGAGCATCACGGTGAACAGCGACGTGGCGACAGCGGCGGTATAGCTGCCGATCACGAGCAGCTTGACCGTGACGCTCAACCCCAGGCCGCCCAGAAACGCGATCGTCGCCAAGGCCAGCGGTGCCATCGCCACCGCGCCCGCGGTCATCAGCACCGACAGGATCATCCACAGGACATACGCGGTGTTGGAACCGGGATGCGGTTCGAAGATCAGGCAGGGAACCGACCAGGCGATCGCGAGCGCCAGCCCTTCGAACGCGGTCGCGCGCAGATCGGCCTGCGTCGCATAGCCCCCGTCGCGATGCCGGGTCGAAAGCCGCCGTACCGCCACCCCGACCGAGACAATGCCGACCAGCGCCGCCCAGCCCGCGAGCACCGCATGCGGTACCTGCACGGCGAACAGCGACACGGTCGCCGCGGCGCCGATCAGATTGGCGCTGAGCAGGAACAACGCCAGCTGCCGCCCGGCATCCAGCTGCGTCGACCGGATCCGTGCCCATTGCGCTGCATCCTTACCGTCGCGCAGGCCGAGCAATTGCGAAAAACGAATCGCCTGTGGATCCGATGCGGGCGCTGTCGTCTGGGTCACGCAGCCGACGTAGCGGCGCTAGGTTGATGGATGGTTAGCCGTCGGGCCTGAAAGTCCGATCGGGTCGGCGCGGCCGATCGGCCGCGCCGACCCGGCTCAGGCGGCGATGGCGTACGGCTTGATATCGCCGTTGAGGTACAGGTTGCGCGCCTTGGCCCGGCTCAACTTGCCCGAACTGGTGCGCGGCAGCGTCCGCGGCGGGATCAGTTCGATCACGCAGTTCATGCCCGTCACCGACCGCACGCGCTCGCGGATTTCCTCGCGCAGCCGTTGGCGCTCGGCATCGTCGCTGCTGCGGCACTGGACCAGCACCGCCGGCGTTTCCTCGCCGCCCGGCGTCGTGATCGCAAAGGCGGCGATGTCGCCCGCCTTGAACCCGGGCAGCTGTTCCACCGCCCATTCGATGTCCTGCGGCCAATGATTCTTGCCGTTGACGATGATCATGTCCTTGGCACGGCCGACGATATAGATGTAGCCGTCCGACATGTACGCCATGTCGCCGGTGTCGAGCCAGCCGTCGGTCATGCACGCTTCGGTCGCCGCGGGATCGCGGAAATATCCGACCATCACGCTTGGCCCCTTGCACCACAATTTGCCGATCGCGCCGTCGGGCAGGGGGGTGCCATCCTCCTCGCGGATCTCCACCGCCATGTCGCGCACGGGTTTGCCGCAATTGACGATGGCGCGGAACCGTTGCGGGCGGGGGCCGTCGTTGGCGGCGAGCGAATCGCCACCGCCCGACAGCTGCGTCTCCTCGACCAGCTCCACGCGGATTCCCTCGCCGGGCGGCATCAGCGACACTGCCAGCGTCGCCTCGGCCAGGCCATAACTGGGCAGGAATGCGCTGGCCTTGAAACCCGCATCGGCGAAGGCATCGACGAATGCCTGCATCACATCGGGGCGGATCATATCGGCACCGTTGCCCGCGACCCGCCAGCGCGACAGGTCGAACCGGTCGCTCGCCCGCGTCTGCGACGACATGCGGCGCGCGCAGATGTCATAGCCGAAGGTCGGCGAATAGCTGAGCGTCGTGCCGTCGTGCCGGCTGATGAGGTCGAGCCACGCCAGCGGGCGCCGCGCGAAATCCTCGGTCTTCAGGTAATCCGTCGAAACCTGGTTCGCGATCGGCGACAGGAAGCAGCCGACGAGACCCATGTCGTGATACCACGGCAGCCAGCTGATGCAGCGGTCGGTGCCGTCGATCTCCATGCCGTGGCTGTGCGCGGCCAGGTTGTTGAGCAGCGCATGGTGCGTGATCGCGACGCCGTGCGGAAAGCGGGTCGATCCGCTGGAATATTGCAGATAGGCGATCGCCTGCCCGTCCGTCTGCGGCAGGACCGAAACCGGGGAGGCACGGGTCGCGAATTCCGACCAGTCGATCCCCTCGGTACCGGCAAGACGCGCCGCCTCCGCCGCCATCGCCGCGAGTTCCGGCGGGAAGATCAGCATCTTGGGGTCGCAGCTCGCCAGCTGGACGCGCAATTGCTCGATGTACGAATCGCGCCCGCCGAACGACGTGGGCAGCGGCAGCGGCACCGGCCACGCGCCGGCGTAGATGGTGCCGAAGAACAGCGCCGCGAATTCGGGCCCGGTTTCGGCGACCAGCGCTATGCGATCCTCAGGATTCACTCCCGCGGCGATCAGCCGATGCGCCATCGCGATCGCATCGGTACGCAATTCGGCGAAGGGATAGGCGCGGGCAAGCGTGCCACGCGCATCGTGGAAATTGAGGCCGCGCACACCGCTGGCCGCGTAATCCAGCGCCTCGCCGAGCGTCGCGAAATCGGCGAACCGACGCGGCAGGTCGTCCAGCGTTGGCGTAGGCGTCGGCGAAGTCGCGGACTGCTCGGTCATCGGTTGATCCTGTTCACTCGCCGCAGACCCGCGGCTATCGTAATCCTCACGCTATAACGCGCGATAATCGTTCTCAATCCGTCGCCACTGTGGCAACAACATGGCCATGAGGCAGGAACGCCGCCCGCCACCACCGCTGGATGCCGCCGCACTCGATCGGCTGGCGCTGCGCTACGTCGAGCGGTTCGCGACCACGCGTGGCAAACTGGCGGATTATCTCGGGCGCAAGATCCGCGAACGCGGATGGAATGGCGATGCCGCCGACCCGCATGCGCTGGCGCAGCGGATGGCCGATCTGGGCTATGTCGACGATCGCCTGTATGCCGAGAGCAAGGCCGCGGCGCTGGGCCGAAAGGGACTGGGCGCGCGGCGGGTGACGATGGCGCTGCGCCAGGCGCGAGTCTCCGAATCCGATACCGAAGCGCTCGTCCCTGCGATCGCCGAGCGCGCCGGTGATGCCGCGCTGGCGTTCGCCCGCCGCAAACGGATCGGGCCATTCGGCATGCCGACGGAGGATCGCGCGGTTCGCGACAAGCAACTTGCCGCGATGTTGCGTGCCGGCCATAGTTTCGAGCTGTCACGGCGCATCGTGATGGCACGCGATGAAGAAGAACTGGACGTTTCGGAGTAAACTGTCCTTTCGCAATTGCAGCAGCGACGAACCGTGCTAGCGTAGCGCTAACAGGGGTAGAGTCATGCGTAGCGAGCCGCAACGGGAGGGCGACGAGCGGAACGACGGGGTGATGCCCGGCGAGGGTGTCGTCACGCAGGCGCCGGCTGGCGATGCGCAAGATACGATCGCGGTCGCGGGCGTGATCAAATGGTTCGACGTGACGCGTGGTTTCGGCTTTGCGGTGGCGGACGATGCCGCGCTGGGCGACGTGCTCATCCATTTTTCCGTGCTCCAGCCACATGGCCGCCGCAGCCTGCCCGAGGGCGCGCGGGTCGAAACCCTCTCCGTGCAGCGGGGGCGCGGCTATCAGGCGCGCGAAGTGACCGGGATCGACCTCAGCAACGCGGTCGAGGAGCCGGTGCGACCGCCACGCAACGCCGACCGTATCGATCCGGTGACGCTGATCGACGCCGCGGGAGATTACGAAGAGGTTGCGGTCAAGTGGTTCAACCGCTTGAAAGGCTATGGCTTTCTGGTCCGATCCAGCGACGGCAGCGACGTGTTCGTGCATATGGAGACATTGCGCCGCGCCGGGATCGCCGCCATCGAACCCGAACAGCGGATGCGCGCCCGCATCGTGGACGGGCGCAAAGGTCCGCTCGCGGTGAGTGTCGAACAGGATTGATCGGGTGACGGCGGTGCGAGTGAGGCGTGTGGCGCGGGTGTCGACGACGGTGTTCGCGATGGCGATGACGGCGGCGCTGCTGCTGGCGACCGGCGCCTGTTCGGGCGGGACCACCGGCAACGATGCCACCTCGACCGCGAATGCCACCACCCGCCTGCCGGTGACGATCACCAGCGCCGATGGTCGCCATGTCTTTCTGGTCGAACGCGCGGTGACGCCCGCGCAGCAGGCGGAGGGCCTGATGTACCGCACCGACCTGAAGCCGGACGGTGGCATGCTGTTCCATCCCTATCCCGCGGAAGGCGGCGCCCCGCGCGAGGCGAGCTTCTGGATGAAGAACACGCCGACCCCGCTCGACATCCTCTTCATCCGTGCCGATGGCACCATCGCGACGATCGCGGAAAACACCGTCCCCTATTCCACCGCGGAGGTGAAATCCCGCGAACCCGTTGCCGCCGTCCTGGAACTGGTCGGCGGTCGAACCGCCGAACTTGGCATCGCCGAGGGCGACAAGGTGACGTGGCGCTGACCGGCAGGCCACACGGTTCGATCAGGCCGCGGTAGGGGCAGGCGCGCCCTGGATCGGTGAGGTTAAGGCCCATCGTCCATCGCGTGAACCACGTTTCGGCGGAAGTCAGGCCGAGTGGTTGCGCCGGCGATCCCGCACCACGACGGCGTTCATGCCGGTCGTTCCGTTACGCGCTCGCCGGTATGGCGCATCGCCTCGGCATTGAGCCGCGCACCGAGCAGCAATGCCCAGGCTGACACCATCAGCCACAGCATCAGCACGACCACCGCCGACAGCGAACCATAGGTGTCATCGAACCGCGCGAACCGGGCGACATAGGCGCGAAACACTGCCGTCGCCGCCAGCCACATCAACACTGCGGCGATCGTGCCCGGTATCGCACAGCGCCAGGCGATCGGTTCCGCAGCCGGGGCGTAGCGATAGACGAGGATCAGCCCGCCGCCGGCGCCGAGCGTCAGCGACCCGAACAGGATGACCACCGACACCAGCCGCGCGCCGGGCAGCCCGTCGGGAACATAGCTTTGCAGGAACGCCAGCACCGACAGCGACACCAATGCCGTCAACACCAGCGCGGCGCAGCTCATGACCAGTACGGTCGACACCACCTGGCGCCGCAACCCGCGCCGTTCGTGCTCGATGCGATAGGCGAGATTGATACCGTGGAGCAGCGATCGCCCCGCCCGCCGCGCGCTGAACACGGCGATGCCGAGTGACACGATGAGGGTGACGCTGCCGGTCTGGTACACGGCGCGGTTGTGATCGAGGCCATCGACGACGATCCGCTGTGCATCAGGCGGCAGGATCGCGACCACCTTGCCCAGATTGTCGGCCACGACCGCCGGCGGGACGACCATGCCATAGGCGCCGGCGACGAGCGCGATCAGCGGGATCAGCGCCAGAAACGCGGCAAATGCGATCGAGCTTGCGGCAATGCCGAAATCATCGCGCAGGGCGCTGCGGATCGTACGGGCAAACAAGAGGATCCAGAGCAGTACCGGACGCGAGATCGATGCCCATGTCATCGCAAGGCCACCAGCCCCGTCGACCGGCAACCGGTACAGGCCCCGCATCGCGCCGTTTGCGCCCGGCGGGGCGTCCGACCATCGCATCTGCCGAACCGCTGGCGCATCCGCCGTCATCCCAGCACGATGCGGGCGCCGAGCGCGGCGGCCAGCGCCAGCGGCATCGCCACCGCGCCGATCTTCAGGAACCGCCAGAAGCCGACATCCTCGCCCTCGCGCCGGATCGCCTGCAGCCAGAGGATCGTCGCCAGGCTGCCGGTGATCGACAGATTGGGGCCGAGGTCGACGCCGATCAGCAAGCCATCGACCACCAGTTGCGGCGGCTGGGCCTGCGTGACGGCGGTGCTGGCGACGAGGCCGGCGGGCAGGTTGTTCATCAGGTTGGATGCGAACGCCAGGACGGTACCCGCCACCGCCGACGCCTGCGCAGGATCGGCGGAGGCGGTGCGGATGGCGTCGGCGACGTGGCCGATGACCCCGGTCAGGTTCAGCGCCTCGACCAGCACGAACAGGCCGGCGACGAGCGGCAGCACGCTCCAAGAGATATCCTTGAGGAGCGCGACCGGCGACGATCGGGCGATGGCGCAGACGATCAGTGTCGTGGCGATGCCAGCGATGGCGGTCGGCAGCCCCAATTCGATGTCCAGCGCCGACACGACCAGCAACACGCCGGCGGTGGCGACGATGCCGGCGAACGCCGCCTTGCCGCCCTTGGTCAGGGGCGGCCGTTCGACCGTACTGACGCAAGTGCCCGCCAGCCGCTTGCGCTCCAGCCAGCGCAGCACGAGGAAGGTGACGACGATCGACGCCAGCGACGGCAGCGCGAACGAGGCAAACCATTGGCCGAGCGGCGGCATCTTGCCGCCGTAGAGCACGAGATTGGCCGGGTTGGAGATCGGCAGAACGAAGCTTGCCGCATTGGCGATCAGCGCGCAGGCGAACAGCAAGGGCAACGGATCGGCCTTCGCCTTCTTCGCCGCGGCATAGACGGCGGGCGTCAGCACCACCGCGGTGGCGTCGTTCGACAGGAAGGTGGTGGTGACGATGCCGGTGACGTAGACGAGCGCGAACAGCCGCGCCGTCGATCCCCGTGCATGGATCGCCGCCGTCGCCGCGATCCAGTCGAACAGCCCCTCTGCCCGCGCCACCTCGCTTAGCAGCATCATGCCGATGAGGAACAGATAGACGTCGAGCCCCTTGGCCACCGCGCCCACCGCGCTGGGCAGGGGCATCAGCCCGAACAGCAGCAGCAGTACGGCGCCGGTGACCGCCCAGATCGCCTCCGGCAATCTGAACGGCCGGCCGATCACCGCCGCGGTTGAGGCGGCGCAGATGCCCCAGGTCGCACCCGTCGCGAGGATCACCAATGCCGCCCGTTCTTGTTGGGGCCAAGCTGCGTGCCGTGGATGCCGTGTTCGGGCCAGGCGCCGATGCTGTGGATGTCGCGGCCCGGTGCGATCGGCATGCCGCGCCGCGGGATGTCCCGCTCGCCGCGCACGAGCATGTCGATGGTGTCGCGGTCGCTGCCGACCCCGACGACGATCCGGTGCAGGCCGGCATCGAGTGTGACGGCGGCGGTCCACAGGGCGGTGCCGGCGGTGGGCGTCATCTGCCGCGCGGGGCCGCCGTCTACCGACAGCGTGACGGGGTCGGCGGTGCGGCCGAACAGCTTGGCGACGATCGCGATCTCGCCGGGGCGCGGGACCTGCGCCGGATCGGCGGGGCGCGTCACCAGGCGCACGTCTGCGGGTGCGACGATCTGGGCGAAGGGCCAATCGCCGCCGGTCTCCTTGAACCGCCAGCTGGCAACGCGGTCGTGGATGGTGACAAGCGAGAATCCGGGCCGGCCATCGCCTTCTTCGATCTCTCCGGTCGAGCGCGTGGCGCCGTAGACGACCCGGCCATCGTTGAGCAGTTCGTTATAATGGGTGTGGCCGGTGTCGACGAAGGCGACCCGGGCGTCGGCCAGGATGCGGGCGATGTCCTCGCCATCGGCGACGAGGTCGCCGGGATAGGCGTGCATGAACACGACCGGTGGCTGGCCCTCCGCCTCGGCTCGGGCCAGTTCTTCCAGCAGGCGGTTGCGGTGATGCATCGTCAGTCGGAAATCGGGACCGCCCGCACCCGCCGACACGACGTCGAGGAAGATGCAGCGGTGGCCGGCGATCACCTCCACCTCCGGCCGGTGCGCGGCGGGGAAGGCCGCATCGTACTGCGCCAGGTCGCCGAGTTCGAAATCATGGTCGCCGGGGATGACCCGATAGGGCAGGCGCAACGGCGCGAGCGTATCGGTGATGACGCGATATTGTTCGACCGTCGCATGATTGGCGTTGTCGCCGGGCAGGTAGACGAAATCGGCCGCGTCGCCGACATGGTCGTTGACCTCCGCGACGATCGCGGCGAGCCGATCGCGGCTCTGCCAGCCGTTCGCCTCGTCCATGTGGAGGTCGCCGACATGGACCCAGGTCAGGGTATTGCGGGCGCTCACTTGTGAGTCTCCGGCATGGCGGTGAGATAAAGGACGAAACCGGCGACGGCGATGCCCGCAAGGGTCAGGAACCCGGCGCTGTACCCGGCCCACACGATGATCGACCCGGCCAGCGTCGCGGAGAGCGCGGCGCCCAGCCCGAACACGCTCGACACCACGCCCTGACTGACGTTGAACCGCCCCGAACCCTTGGTAAGGTCCGCGACGATCACCGGGAACAGCGCGCCGAAGATGCCGGCACCGATGCCGTCGAGCGCCTGCACGCCAACCAGCCACCACGGATCGGTGGACATGGTGTAAAGCGCGCCACGCGCGGCGAGGAACCCGAATGCGACCAGGAACATCGGCTTGGTCCCCCAGCGTTCCGTATTGCGCCCGACGACGATCGCGACGGGTACCATCACCAGCTGCGCCGCGACGATGCAGGCCGCGGTCAGCTACGTCGCCTTGTCGGTGCCGACGGTCCGGCCGAGCAGCTGGCTGACCGAGGTGAGCATGGCGGCATTGGCCAGGTGGAAGGTGAAGGCGGCGGCGGCGAAGATCATCAGCGGGCGGTTCGCGACCAAAGTCTTCCACCCGCTCGGTTCCTCGCACCCATCGTCCGGTTCGCAGTCGAGGCCGCGTGCCACCGCATTGTCGATGTCGTCGTTGTTCAACCGGGCGGAGACGATGACGCTGGCGACGGTGAGCGCGGCCATCAGCCAGAACACGACGACCGGGCCGAACGACCAGGCAAGGACGCCGGCGAGCGCGGCCGACACGGCGTTCCCCGCATGGTTGAACGCTTCGTTACGGCCGACGCGCTTGGCGAACAGCTTCGGCCCGACCAGCCCCAGCGTGATTGCGGAGATGGCGGGGGCGAAGATGGCGCCGGCGGCGGCGGCGATCGACTGGGTGATCGTCACCATGGTGAAGCCCGATACTACCGGCAGCGACAGGCTGCTGAGCGTCACCAGCAGCGCCGCGCCGATGACGATCCGCGGCTTGTTCTTCGCCCGGTCGATCAGCCCGCCCGCCGGCGTCTGCGACAGCAGACCGACGATGCCGGCGATGGTCAGCACCAGCCCGACGGTCGCCTCGTTCCAGCCGTGCGAGGGGCCGCGCACCACGAGCAGGTAGATGGCGAGGTACGGACCCAAGCCGTCGCGGACGTCGGCCAGGAAGAAATTGAGCGCGTCCAGCGTCCCGGTGGGCGCGCGCCTGCCATGTTTCTTGCCGTGCGACGGCCGGGTCGTATCGGGCGGAAGCGCCGCAGATGCCATCACGTCTCTCCAGGTCGAAAGGCTGCACGATCAGGTGCTCGGCCGGCGGTAGGGGAAGCCGGGCGAGGCAGGCTGAACGGGGTCGTTCAGGTTCGGTTTACAATCGAAATACGGTCGCGTTGGATGCCGGCATTATCGCGCAATGCCACGCATCAGTTCCGAAACGGACCGGAAATAAAATCGATTGCTTTGACGGACGGACATCCGGGCGTGCACCGCGGCCGTGCGACGGCATCAGTCGTCCCGCCGACCTGGTATCGATGCGATCGGCAGATCCGGTGCAAACGATGGCGTCGATGCCCGGTTGAAGGGGGCGGCAGACACGGGTAAGCGCAGGACCATCATGGGCATCAACCTCAATCCCTTCACCTGGTGGAACGGCGCATCGTGGGGCACCATGCTCTATGGCCTGCGCGGCATGAAGCAGATGGGCACCGACGACCTCGGCAACGTCTATTACGAAGGCGGCAAGGACGGCAGTGGCCGGGTGCGCCGCTGGGTGATCTACGAGGGTGCGAACGATGCCAGCCGCGTGCCGCCGGTCTGGTTCAGCTGGCTGCACCATCATATCGACGACATCCCCGACCGCGCGCTGCCGCCGGTCCGGGCCTGGCAAAAGCCGGCGGTGCCGAACATGACCGGTACCCCGCTCGCCTATCGCCCCTCGGGCTCGCTGGAAAAGGGCGGCAAGCGTGCCGCCGCGACCGGCGATTACGAGGCGTGGACGCCCGAAGGGTGACGAGACGCTGGCTTGCCGCCGGCGTGCTGCTGGTGGCGCTGGTGGCGCTGGTGGTGGCGGGGGTGCTCGGCTACCGCGCGCTGCACCGTGCCGACACGATCGGGCAAGGCGTGGTCGCGCAGGATCTGGCACCCGGTGTCGGCGCCGCCGCCGACACCATCGAGACGGTGGCAGCCAGCGACGTGGCGCTGCCGACCGGCGGCACGCCGATGGCGGAGCGGGTCGCGGTCGTCGGCCTGCTCAACAAGCGCAACGGTGTCAGTCGCGATGTGACGCTGAAACCGGGTCAGGCAGTGCGGGTCGGCGATGCGATCATCCGTCTGCGGGCCTGCGAACATACCGCACCATGGGAACAGGACCAGCTGACCGGCGCCTTCGTGCAGCTCGACGTGCGCGGCAGCGACCGGCATTGGCGACGCGCGTTCTCGGGCTGGCTGTTCAAGGAGCGGCCGGGCCTCAACGTCGTCCAGCACCCGGTCTACGACGTCTGGACCAAGAGCTGCACGATGTCCTGGCCCGCGACGGGGCCCGACACCACCTCGCTCGGCGGGGGTGAGGGAACGAGCCGTTCGAGCGCGAAGAAGTCGCCGGCGGCGGTCGACGACGCAGCCAGCGACGATACGGACGAGCCGGTTCCGCCGTCGAGCGCCCCGGCCAGCAACGCGCAATAATCCGCCCGGTCGATCTCCACCGCGCCCAGCGAGGCGAGGTGGGGCGTCTGGAACTGGCAATCGAGCAGCTCGAACCCGCCCGCCTTCAACCGCGCGACCAGCCAGGCGAGTGCGACCTTTGACGCATCGGTGCGACGGCTGACCATCGATTCCCCAAAGAACGCCCGGCCGAGCGCCAGGCCGTACAGCCCGCCGACCAGCTCCTCGCCTTCCCAGCATTCGATCGAATGCGCGAATCCCAGCCGGTGAAGTGTGGTGAACACCCGCTCGATATCGCTGTTGATCCAGGTTTCGGGCCGGTCCTCGGCGCTTTCCGCGCACAGCTGGATCATCCGCTCGAACGCGGTATCGGCGGTGACGCGGAAGCGGTCGCGGGTGATCGTCTTGCGCAACGATTTCGACAGCCGAAAGCCGTCGATCGGCAGGATCGCGCGGGTGCGCGGTTCCACCCAATAGACGCTGCCCGCGTCGCGGTGGTCGGCCATCGGGAACACGCCCACCGCATAGGCCCCAAGCACGAGTTGCGGGTCGAGCATCGCCATCGTCCGGTGAACGTGGCGTCGCCATGCGATATTGGCAAGCGCAGCGGACCGCGCATGCCGTCGCTTGACGGCGGACGGCCAGCGAATCGGGTGATGTAGGGAGTCTCCGCCGGGGACCTTCAGGCGACCCGTCGCTCGATCGCCCTCCACAGGTCCGCGAACGCACCCGCTGCGGCCGATCGCGGCGCGAAGGTAGCTACCGGCGCGCGATGATCGGCCATCGATTCGACAGTGCTCGCCATCGGGATCGTCGGCCAATCGGGTCGCGCGGCCACCGCATCGGCGTGCAGGCGGCGACGACGGTCGACCATCGTGTACACCGGCAGCACCGGCACCTTGCCGCCCAGGTGGCGCAGCACCTCGTCCGCCGCGCGCTGTGCCAGCGGCGACGGGATCACGGGCAGGACGATGAGGTCGGCGGCGCGGATCACCTGTTCGCTGGTCTCGGTCAGGCCGGGGGGGCAGTCGAGCAGGACATGGTCGTAATCGCCGATCCGCTCGATCAGCCGGCCGAGCCGGCGGCGCTTGCCGATGTCGTGCAGCAGCAGGTCGAGGTCGCGCAGCGAGGTATCGGCGGGGATCAGGTCGAGACCCGCGACGGTGGTCGGCTGCGCATGTGCCGATACCTTGCTGTCCTTGGTGAACATCGCGCGGGCCTGGTCGCCCGCCGGCGTCCGGCCCAGCATCCAGCTGCTCGCCGCCTGCGGGTCGAGGTCCCACAAGGCGGTGCGCCGCCGCGACAGCGTGGCCGCGCACCAGGCCAGGTTGACCGCCAGCGTCGTCTTGCCGACGCCGCCCTTCGAACTGTAGATCGCGATCGTTGCCATGCGCGCGATCGTACCGGTCCGGTCGCGATGCGGCAATGCGGCGGCGGGCCGACTAGGCCTGGTCAGCAAAAAGGCCGGCGGATCGCTCCACCGGCCATCGTCATGCTGGGAAAGTATCCGTTACGACTTGCAGGTCTGCGACGGCTTGCCGGGCTGGGTGACGGTGATGTTCGACGCGTTGCCGGTCAGCTTCCAGCCTTCCGCGGTGAGCGGGTCGCCGGCCTTTTCGGCGGTCAGGCGGTTGACGGTGCCGGTCGGGCTGGTCTTCACGAACGCCTGCTTGTCGCCGTTGAACAGCGTGACGTAGAGCAGGCTATTGTCCTTGCAGCGGAACGTCTTGTCGGCCTTGATCGACGGCGGCAGTTCGACCGGCGCGCGATTGGCAAGCTCGGTCGCCATCGGATCTGGGTTCGAATCCAGAACGTCGGGCTGTGCCGGTTTGGAGTTGCAGGCAGCCAGCGCGAACAGCGCGGCGGTGGCGGAGAGGAGGAAGGGGCTCTTCATAGCGGCGCGACGCTTCGCGCATGCGGCACGGAGCGTCAAGGCGAATGGCCCATTGATTTGAGACTGCGTCGCAAAATGCGGTGAATGGCGATGCGAACTTTGCCGCCACGAAGCGCAGCTTCGCTTGCCGCTGGCGGTAGCGCGCGCCATCTAGCGCTTATGCATACGATTCCCGACACGCTGGCCCTCATCGGCAACACGCCCCTCGTCCGCCTCAAGGGGCCGAGCGAGGCGACCGGATGCGACATCTTCGGCAAATGCGAATTCGCCAATCCCGGTGCCTCTGTAAAGGACCGGGCGGCGCTGTCGATCGTCGAGGATGCGGAGGCGCGGGGCGTGCTCCATCCCGGCGGCACGATCGTCGAGGGCACGGCGGGCAACACCGGCATCGGCCTGGCGCTGGTCGCCAACGCCAAGGGGTACCGGACGATCATCGTCATGCCGGAAACGCAGAGCCGGGAAAAGATGGACACGCTGCGCGCGCTCGGCGCCGAACTGGTGCTGGTGCCGGCCGCGCCTTATGCCAGCCCCTGCCACTTCGTGCACACCAGCCGCCGCATCGCCGAAGAGCGCGACAACGCGATCTGGGCAAACCAGTTCGACAACGTCGCCAATCGCCGTGCGCATATCGTCGGCACCGCCGAGGAGATCTGGCAGCAGATGGACGGGCGGATCGACGGTTTCACCTGCGCGGCCGGCACCGGCGGCACGATCGCGGGTGTCGGGCTGGGGCTGAAGGCCAAGGACGAGGGCGTGTGCATCGCGCTCAGCGATCCGCACGGCGCCGCCCTCTACGAATATTACGCTCATGGTGAATTGCGGTCCGAGGGCTCGTCGGTAGCGGAGGGCATCGGGCAGGGGCGCATCACCGCCAATCTGGAAGGGGCGCCGATCGATACCCAGTTCCGCATCTCGGATCAGGAGGGGTATCGATGGGTGCGACGACTGCTCGACGAAGAGGGGCTGTGCCTGGGCCTGTCGTCCGGCATCAACGTCGCCGGCGCGGTGCAGCTGGCGCGGCACCTGGGGCCGAGGAAGCGGATCGCGACGATCCTGTGCGATACCGGCTTCCGCTATCTCTCGTCGCTGTACGATCCCGAGTGGCGGGCGGCGAAGGGACTGTCCTGATTCGTTCTGTTGGGGTGCATTCGACAAACGGATGACGAAGCGTTACAGCCGTGCGGCAAGATGAGAGCCGTGCGAGACACTCACCAGACGATGCAACGGATCAAGGTCGGCGTGATCGGCCTAGTCGCCGTCGTGCTGCTGATCGCGGTCGCCAGCGCCATCCTCGGATCCGCTACCCGTGAACGACCGATCGCCACCGCCGGATCGGCCAAGGCGGACGTCGTCGCCGACATCGCAATGACCAACGCCAGCGCGGCGGCCGCGTCCGACAGTTCGGGCGAGCCGCTCGCCGAACTGGGCGTCGCGCCCTCCACCAGCAATACGCAGGCAGCGAAATGAGTCCCGTCCGGGGAAATCCGGGGATCGCCTCGTACGCGGGCTGCGAAACCGCGCATCGCCGCCGTCTTGCCGATGGCGCATCACTTCCGAAACAAGGACAATCTCCGCCCGGTTAGCCTGACTTTGGGTGTGATTTCCCCGGCTGTCCCCAAATATCCCGTTGCGTCCCTAAGTCGCTGTTGATACCAAAGGGTAACAACGGGGCAGGCATCACCGTTTGCGTTTTGCAAAGGGCCGGAAGGGTGGCGAAAAGCCGCTTTTTCGAACGGTGGGCCGTGCGCGTCAGGGTGCGAGACGGGCGTGTCGGAAAGGGGCGATTATCAGGGAAGCGGACTTGCTCTTGTCGATGACAAGGGGCGGGTCGCCATCCCCAACGCGTTGCGCCACACGCTTGCCGAGAATGCGCCGCGTGCCGACGGCAAGGACGGCGGCACCGTCATCATCGCCGCGCACGAGGACCAGCCCTGCCTTATCGCCTATGACCCTGCCTATATCGCCGAACTGAAGCGTGAATTGAACGAGCGGGTCGCGCTGTCGCGTGGCGCCGACGGCAAGGTCGATCACAACATCAAGCGGGGCGGCGCCAATGGCGAAGCGGTGCCGTTCGATGGCTCCGGCCGCTTCATCATGCCTGGCTTTCCGCGCTTCTACGCCAATATCGGCGCGCACGCCTTCTTCTGGGGCACGCTCGACTATATCGAGATCTGGGACCCCGCGACGCTGCTCGCCACGCCCGGCATCGCGCCGCAGATGGTCGCTGCCTGCCGCTATTATTGCCAGGACAAGGGTATCGCGCTGTGACCGGTAGCGGCGCCGCGGCACCTCATATCCCCGTGCTGCTCGACGAGGTGATCGCCGCGCTCGCCCCCGCCCCGGGCGAGCGGATCGTCGATGCGACCTTCGGCGCCGGCGGCTACACGCGTGCGATCCTCGCGACCGGTGCGCAGGTGATCGCGTTCGATCGCGATCCCGATGCGATCCGGGCCGGCCGCGATGCGCACATCGCCGGCCTGACGCTGGTGCACAGCGACTTTTCGGCATTGGAGGCGGCGCTCGATGGTCCTGTCGACGGGCTGACGATGGATATCGGCGTCTCCTCGATGCAACTCGACCAGGCGGAGCGCGGCTTTTCGTTCCAGTTCGATGGTCCGCTCGACATGCGAATGGCGCAGGAAGGGCCGAGCGCCGCCGACTTCGTCAACGAAGCGGATGAGGAGGCGATCGCCGACGTCCTCTATCATTATGGTGACGAGCCCAAGTCGCGCCGCGTCGCGCGCGCGATCGTCGCCGCACGCCCACTGACCCGCACGGCGGAACTGGCGCATGTCGTTCGCAAGGCTCTTGGCCACCGCCCGCACGACAAGAAGGACCCGGCGACGCGGACCTTCCAGGCGATCCGCATCCACGTGAATCGCGAACTTGGCGAACTGGCCGACGGCCTGGCCGCGGCCGAACGTGCGCTGAAGCCCGGCGGCCGTCTTGCCATCGTCACCTTCCACAGTCTCGAAGACCGGCTGGTCAAGCGCTTCCTGCGCGACCGGTCGGGCAACGCCCCGGGCGGTTCGCGGCACGTGCCGCAGGCGGGGGTGGGGCGTCCACCGAGTTTCCAGAAGGTCGGTCGCGGCGTGCGCGCCGGCGAGGCCGAGGTGGCGCGCAACCCGCGTGCCCGATCGGCGACCCTGCGAACGGCAGTGAGAACGGCGGCCCCCGCTTGGGGCGACAACGACTTGGCGGAGGTGACATCATGACGGCGGCGTATCGGTTGAAGGGGATCGGGTGGTTCGGTGGCTGCGTCGCCATCGTCCTCGGTTTCTACCTGGTTTCGCTGCAGGTCGCTGCCGAGCGCAAGAAGCTGGAGGGCATGGATCGCAAGATCGATGCCGCCCAGCGCGATATCCGCGCGCTGGAGACGGAGTTCGAGACGCGCGCCAACCTCGCCCAGCTCGAAAAGTGGAACGGCGAGACGCTGGCGCTGGCGGCGCCGGTCGCCGGCCAGTTCGTCACCGACGAAACCGCGCTCGCCAGCCTCGACGTGACGCAGGTCGGGATCGGGCAACCGGGCGTGCAGACCGCCGCGCTGGTCGTGCCGTCGCTGGCCACGGCGGCAATTCCGGCGCCCACCGCCGCGCCGGCGGCGACGCCCGCCGTGGTCCAGGTCGCGGCCGCCATGCCCACCGCCAAGCGCGCCGTCATCAAGGTCGCCGCGATCGAGAAGAGCGCGCCGATGCTCGCCAAGCTGAACGAGGCGGCGCGCGCGACCGCCGCGGTCGCCAAGGTCCGCCCGCAGGCGGTGGCGATGCTCGACAGGAAGCTCCTGTCTGACACCACGCTCGGCGACATCCTCAGCAGCGCGCGCGCGGAGGCCCGCAAGCGTTGACCGTCATCGTCGCCCGTCCGGTTCCGCAGCGGCGCAACGCCACCCAGCGGCATGCGCTGGTGGCGACGTCGCATATGCGCCTGATGATGCTGATGCTGCTGTTCGCGGCGGCGGTGACGTTGGTGATCGGCCGGCTGGCGATGCTGGGTGTCATGTCGGGCGGCGAGGCGGAAGCGCGCGTGGCGGCGCTCGCCGCGCGCGGCGATATCGTCGATCGCAACGGCGCGCCGCTCGCGCGGACGATCGATGCCTGGACGATCGCGGTTCACCCCCGCAAAATCATCGGTGACAAGATGGAGATCGCCAGCCGCCTCGCCGCGCTGATGCCCGACCGCGGCGACCAGGCGTGGTTCTACGGGCAGCTGACGCGCAACGTCAGCTTCGTCTACCTGCAGCGTCGCGCGAGCCCCGCGCTGGTTGAGCAGGTCAATGCGATCGGTGAACCCGCGCTCGTCTTCGCCCGCGAAACGCAGCGCCTGTACCCGCAATCGACGATGGCGAGCCACGCGCTCGGCTTTCTGTCGACCGACGGCCACGGCATGAGCGGTATGGAGCGCGTGCTCGACGAGCGGCTGCTCGATCCGACCAAGGCGGGACAACCGGTCGCCCTGTCGCTCGACACCCGCGTGCAGGCGGCGCTGGAGAGCGAACTCGGCCGTGCGATGGGAACGTTTTCCGCGCGCGGTGCGGGCGGGATCGTGCTCGACGTCGATACCGGCGAGGTGATCGCGATGGTCTCGCTGCCGACGTTCAACCCCAATCGCGTCGGCATGGCGGGCAGCGAGGAACTGCGCAACATCACCACGCAGAGCGTGTTCGAACTGGGTTCGACGTTCAAGCCGATCACGATGGCGACCGCGATGGACACCGGCGTGGTGACGTCGATGGCGCGCCGGTTCGATGCGACGCATCCGCTGAAGGTCGGCGGCTATACCATCCATGACGAACGCGGCGATCCCAAGCGCTGGCTCAACATGGCCGAAACGCTGATCTATTCGTCCAACATCGCGACCGCGCGCGTCGCCGACGAAATCGGACCGCAGCGCATGCAGGCGATGTTCCGCAAGCTCGGCTTCGATACCAAGCCCGACATCGAACTGCGCGAGAAGGGGCGGCCGCTGATGCCGACCTATTGGGCGCGGACGACGACGATGACGACCGCCTACGGCCACGGCATCGCGGTGACGCCGCTGCATCTCGCCAGCGCCTATGCCGCATTGGTCAACGGCGGCGTCTGGCGGCCGGCGACGCTGCTGAAGGTTGCGCCCGGTCACGCGCCCGTTGGCCGGCGGGTCATCCGCGAGGAGACGAGCGCGCGGATGCGTCAGATGCTGCGGCTGATCGTGATGCGCGGCACCGGGCGCAAGGGCGACGCGCCGGGCTATCGCGTCGGCGGCAAGACGGGTACGGCAGAGGCTGCGGTGGCGGGCGGGTACGATCGGTCGCGCAACGTCGCCACCTTCGCCGCGGCCTTCCCGATGGACCGGCCGCGTTATGTCGTGCTGGCGATGCTCGATTCGCCGCTGGGAACGAAGGAGACTGGCGGGTGGAAAACCGCTGCGTGGAACGCCGCACCGGTCGTTGGGCGGACGATCAGCCGGGTCGGTGCGATGCTGGGCGTCGTGCCCGACGCGACGCGCGACATCGACGTGTCCGACATCCTGCCGACCCTGTGGCAGGACCCGAGCCGTACGCAGCCGACCGGTCAGTGAGCGTGGCGCCATGAAGCTGGGGACGTTGACCGGCGGCGGCGAAGACGCCGGCGTCACCGGGTTCGCGATCGATCATCGCAAGGTCGCGCCGGGAACGGTGTTCGGCGCCTTTCAGGGCGTGCGCGTGAACGGCGAGGATTATATTGCCGAGGCGGTGCGGTCCGGCGCGGTGGCCGTCGTGGTCCGGCCCGGTATCGCGGTGGACGGCGCGGTGGCGATCCATGCCGAAAACCCGCGCGAACGGTTCGCGCAGCTGGCGGCACGGTTCTTCGCGCCATTTCCGGCGACGGCGGTGGCGGTGACCGGCACCAACGGCAAGACCTCCACCGTCGAGATGACGCGGCAATTGTGGCGGATGGCGGGCCAGCATGCCGCATCGATCGGCACGCTGGGCGTCACCACCGCCGATGAACGCGTGACGACCGGCCTGACCACGCCCGATGTCGTCACCTTCCTGTCCAACGTCGCCGGCCTCGCACGCGAAGGGGTCACCCACCTCGCGTTCGAAGCGTCGAGCCACGGCCTGGTCCAATACCGGACGGAGGGGCTGAACGTGGTCGCCGCGGCGTTCACCAACCTGTCACGCGACCATCTCGACTATCATGGCGACATGGGCGCCTATCTGACCGCCAAGCTGCGCCTGTTTTCCGAGGTGCTGAGCCCGGAGGGGACCGCCGTCGTCTGGGCGGACGATGTCGAAAGCGCACGCGTGATCGACCTTGCGCAGGCGCGGGGCAACCGGCTGGTGACGGTCGGCGAACGGGGACAGACGTTGCGTCTGGTGGGGCGCGACCCCACCCTGCTCGGTCAGGGTCTGACGATCAAGGCCGACGGGCAGACGCATCGTGTGACGCTGCCGTTGATCGGCGGCTATCAGGCGGCGAACGCGCTGGTCGCGGCGGGGCTGGTCATCGCCACGGGCGGCGATGTCGGCCGGACGATCGCCGATCTTGCCAGGCTGCAACCGGTGCGCGGGCGGCTGGAACGTGCGGCGATCACCGCTTCGGGGGCGCCGGTCTACGTCGATTACGCGCATACGCCCGACGCGCTGGAGGCGGCCATCGCCGCCCTGAAGCCGCATGCCGGCGGCCGGCTGATCGTTGTCTTCGGCGCCGGCGGCGACCGCGATGTCGGCAAGCGTGAGACCATGGGGCAGGTCGCGCAGATGCAGGCCGACCTCGCCATCGTCACCGACGACAATCCCCGCACCGAAGATCCCGCGACGATCCGCGCCGCCATCCTGAAGGGCGCACCCCATGCCCGCGAGATCGGCGATCGCCGCGAAGCGATCGGCGTCGCGGTGCGCGAAGCGGGGCCGCAGGATATCGTCCTCATCGCCGGCAAGGGCCACGAACAGGGCCAGATCGTGGGCGACATGGAACTGCCGTTCGATGACGTGAGCGTCGCGCGGGAATGCGCGGCATGAGCCCCGGTCGGCAATTCTCCCTTGTGCCGGGGAGGCATTGATGCCGCTCTGGACCGCTGCGGAGATCGCCGCGGCCACCAACGGTACCGCCTCGGCGGATTTCGCCGTCGACGGCGTCGCGTTCGACAGCCGCGAAGTCGGCGCGAGCGACCTTTTCATCGCGCTGACCGGCGACAGCACCGATGGCCATCGCTTCCTGCCGCAGGCGTTCGAACAGGGCGCGGCCGGCGCCATCGTCTCCGCCGACACGCCGCACCCGCACGTCGGTGTCGCCGACACGTTCGCCGCTCTCAACGACCTTGGCCGGGCGGCGCGTGCGCGTATGGCGGGCACCGTCATCGGTGTCACCGGCTCGGTCGGCAAGACCAGCGCCAAGGAAGCGCTGTTCGCCGCGCTCGATCGTTCGCTGCCCGATCGGGTGCATCGCTCGGTCAAGAGCTACAACAACCATACCGGCGTGCCGCTCAGCCTTGCCCGCATGCCGCGGGATACGACGATCGGCGTGTTCGAAATGGGGATGAACCATGCCGGCGAGCTCAGCGAACTGACCCGGCTCGTCCGCCCGCACATTGCGATCGTCACCGCGATCGCCCCCGCCCATACTGCGTTCTTCCCCGACGAAAGCGCCATCGCCGATGCCAAGGGCGAAATCTTCCGCGGCTTGGAACCCGGCGGCACGGCCATCGTCCCCTATGACAGCCCGCACCGTGACCGCCTGATCGCCGCCGCCGCGCCTCATGCGGCGCGCACCGTCACCTTCGGCCTCGACAAGAACGCCGACGTCCGTGCGATCGAGGCGATGCGCCTGCCCTCGGGGGCGTCGTTCGTCACCGCAAAGCTCGGTGACCGCGAATTGTCCTTCACGCTGTCGCAGCCTGGCATGCACTGGGTGTCGAACGCCCTCGCCGTGCTCGCCGCAGTCGATGCTGCGGGTGCGGACCTCGTCCGCGCCGGCCTTGCACTTGCCGAAATGGGTGGGCTCGCGGGGCGGGGCGCACGCTTCGTCGCGACCGCCGGCGGCGGTGACATGCTGGTCATCGACGAAAGCTATAATGCCAACCCCGCATCGATGCGGGCGACGCTGGCGGTGCTGGCCGAGGAGCCGGGCCGCCATGTCGCCGTGTTGGGCGAAATGCGCGAACTCGGCGATGCCTCCGCGGATTATCACGCCGGCCTTGCCGGCCCCATCCTCGCCGCGCGCGTCGAAACGGCGCTGCTGGTCGGTGAAGCGATGGCGCCGCTGGTGCAGGCCCTTGAGGGGCGGGTCGAAGTCATGCATGTGGCCGACGCTGCGACCGCGCTCGGCCGGCTGAAGGATCTGGCGCGCGCCGGTGACGCGGTACTTGTCAAAGGATCCAACGGAGTCGGGTTGTCGCGGGTTGTCGCGGGACTTGTCGATTCCAGTGCTGGCGATCGCTGATCGCATGGGGGGCGAAACGTAATGCTGTATTGGATCGCCGAGCACCTGGGCTTCACCGGGTTGCTGAACCTCATCCGCTACCAGTCGTTCCGGACCGGTGCGGCGGTGGCGACCGCGCTGCTCATCGGCCTCATCATCGGTCCGCGCTTCATCGGCTGGTTGCGTGTCCGTCAGGGCAAGGGACAGCCGATCCGCGCCGATGGACCGCAGACCCATCTCGCCAAGCGCGGCACGCCGACCATGGGCGGACTGATGATCCTGACCAGCATGGCGCTGGCGATTCTGATCTGGATGGACCTGTCGAACCCCTATGTGTGGTCGTGCCTGTTTGTGACTCTGGGCTTCGGTGCGATCGGCTTCATGGATGATTACGACAAGGTGCGCAAAGCGAGCACCGCCGGCGTCTCCGGCCGGACCCGGCTGCTGCTGGAATTCGCCATCGCCGGCATCGCATCGTGGATCATCATGGGGCAGAACGGGCCGCATCTGTATCTGCCGTTCACCGACCGCATGTACCTCGATCTCGGCTATTTCTTCCCGATCTTCGCGGCGTTCACGATCGTCGCGTTCGGCAATGCGGTGAACCTGACCGATGGCCTCGACGGCCTTGCGACGATGCCGGTCATCATCGCCAGCGTCGCGTTCATGCTGATCGTGTATCTCGCCGGCAACGTGAAGTTTGCGACCTATCTCGGCATCCCCCATGTGCCCGGTGCGGGCGAACTGGCGATCTTCTGCGGTGCCGTCGTCGGTGCCGGCCTCGCCTTCCTGTGGTTCAACGCGCCCCCGGCCGCCGTGTTCATGGGCGACACCGGCAGCCTCGCGCTGGGCGGTGCGCTCGGCACGATCGCGGTCGTGGCGCATCACGAGATCGTGCTCGGCATCGTCGGCGGCCTGTTCGTTGCCGAGGCGATGTCGGTTATTATTCAGGTGTTCTTCTACAAGCGCACCGGCAAGCGCGTGTTCCGCATGGCGCCGATCCACCATCATTTCGAACAATTGGGCTGGAGCGAGCCGACCGTCGTCATCCGTTTCTGGATCATCAGCCTCGTGCTGGCGCTCGCCGGCCTGTCGACGTTGAAGTTGCGGTGATCGGCTCGACCGCCTTTGCGGGCCGGCGCTATGCGGTCCTCGGCCTCGCCCGCTCCGGCCTCGCGACGGTGCGTGCCTTGGCGAAGAGCGGGGCGCACGTCGTGGCATGGGACAGCGATCCGGCTGCGCGCGCGCGGGCGGCAGGCATCGACGGCGTCATCGTTCATGACATCGCCAAACTGAACCTGGATGGGGCCGCGGCGCTGGTCGTGTCTCCCGGCGTGCCGCTCAACACGCATCCGCTGGTCGCACGGGCGCGGACTGCGGGCATCGCGATCATCGGCGATATCGAACTGTTCGCCCAGGCACGCTCCGAACTGCCGCCGCACAAGGTCGTGGGCATCACCGGTACCAACGGCAAGTCGACCACAACCGCACTCGTCCATCACATCCTGAGGACTGCGGGCGTCCCGACGCTGATGGGGGGCAACATCGGCCTGCCGATCCTGGAACAGGCCCCGCTCGCGGCGGGCGGCGTCTATGTCCTCGAACTGTCCAGTTACCAGCTCGATCTGACCCGGACCCTCGATTGCGAGGTTGCTGTGTTGCTTAACCTCACCCCCGACCATCTCGATCGCTATGACGGGTTCGAAGGTTATGCCGCGTCCAAGGCGCGGCTGTTTGCAATGCAGTCGCCCACCCACGACGCCGTCGTCGGTATCGGCGATACACCGTCCGCGCAGATCGCCCGCAGCCTGTCGGCCCGCGGCGAACACCTGACCAAGATCGCGCCCGGCGTGTGCATGGACCAGTCGCGCTGGCCGGCGCTGCAAGGCCCGCACAACGCCCAGAACGCGCTCGCCGCCATCGCCGCGGTAAAGGCGCTGGGCGTGTCGGAGGCCGATATCGACCGCGGCCTCGCCAGCTTCACCGGCCTGCCGCACCGGATGGAGACGGTTGCCGTCCGCAACGGCGTCACCTTCGTCGACGACAGCAAGGCGACCAATCCCGAAAGCGCCGCGCCCGCACTCGGTGCGTTCGACCGGGTCCACTGGATCGTCGGCGGCAAACGCAAGGGCGACGACCTCGACGCCTGTGCGCCCTATTTCGGGTCCGTGGTCGCCGCCTATACGATCGGCGAGGCGGGTCCGCTGTTCCGCGACCTGCTAACCGGCCGCGTCCCTGTCGTGCAGGAAGCGGGCGACCTCGTCACCGCGCTCGCCCATGCCGCCGCCGCGGCGCGCGACGGAGATGTGGTGCTGTTGTCGCCGGCCTGTGCTAGCTTCGACCAGTTCCGCGATTACGAGGATCGCGGAGCCGCATTCCGGGCTGCGGTGGAGGCCCTGCCATGACGGGCGCGAGCATGACCGATACCCCGCGCGATACGCTGACCGCCGCCCAGCGCGATACGCTGATCGCGAAGGTGAAGCGGCGCGGCGGACGCGGCGACAGCTCGCCGCTCGGCACGTGGTTCTGGGACATCGACCGGATGCTCCTGCTGCTCACGCTGTTCCTTATCGCGATCGGTCTGATCGCGGTGGCGGCGGCGAGTCCGGCGACGGCGGTCCGCTATTCGGGCGAGCATCACAAATTCACCGCGCTCTATTATTTCTGGCGCCAGCTGATCTGGGTTGGGGTGTCGCTGCCGGTGTTGTTTGGCGTCTCAATGCTGCCGGTGCCGCTCGCGCGGCGGCTGGCGCTGGTGGGCGCGGGCGTGCTGATCGTCTGCCTCGCGCTGACGCCGTTCGTAGGCAACAGCATCAACGGCGCGCGGCGCTGGATCGGCTATGGCTTCGCCTCGTTCCAGCCGTCCGAGTTCCTGAAGCCGCTGTTCATCGTCACCGTCGCCTGGCTGCTGTCGCTGAAGGCAAAGGACCCGGAACTGCCGACGGTGCTCATTACCGGCGCGATGACCGGGATGATCGCGGTGCTGCTGATGCTCCAGCCGGACTTCGGCCAGACCGTTATCTTCTGCACCGTATGGATGGCGCTGCTGATGATCGCTGGTACGCCGATGCGCGTGCTCGGTGCGATCGTCGGCATGGTCCCGGTCGGCCTCGTCGCGGCGTACATGTTCTACGGCACCGCTCGCAACCGCATCGACGCCTTCCTGTTCCCGGGCGTGGAGGGAGAGGGGGCCAGCGACCATTTCCAGACCAACGCGGCGCATGCGACGATCACCAGCGGCGGCTGGACCGGCACCGGCCCCGGCGGCGGCACCGCCAAGTTCGGCCTGCCCGAGGCGCATACCGACTATATCTATTCGGTGATCGGCGAGGAATTCGGCCTGATCGCCTGTGCCATCATCGCACTGGTGTTCCTCGCGATCGTCGTGCGCGTGTTCGTCAAGCTGCTGGACGAACAGGATGAATTCAAGCTGCTCGCCGCCTCTGGCCTGGCGGTGCAGTTCGGCGCGCAGGCCTTGGTGTCGATGGCGGTCAACACCGGCCTTGCACCGTCCAAGGGGATGACGCTGCCGTTCATCAGCTATGGCGGATCGTCGATGATCGCGCTGTCGATCGGGATGGGATTGCTGCTGGCGTTCACGCGCCGCAACCCGTTCCTGACGCGCAGTCCGTATGTCGTGAGATGGGGTTCGAATTGAGCAAGCATTACGTCCTCGCCGCCGGCGGCACGGGCGGACACATGGTGCCCGCGGCGGCGCTGGCGGAGGAGCTGACCCGGCGCGGCCATCGCGTCGCGCTGGTCAGCGACGCTCGCGGCGTGCGTTTCCCCGGCCTGTTCGCTGAAGGGCCGGGCGGCATCCAGACCCACGTGTTGCCCGCCGGCCGCTTCCAGGTGAAAAAGCCGCTGGGATGGGCCTCGGCGGTGCGCGAGATGGTGCGCGGCCGCGCGATGGCGCGCGAATTGTACCGCACGTTCAAGCCCGCCGCGGTCATCGGCTTCGGCGGCTATCCGGCGATGCCGGCGCTGCTCGCGGCCTTCGCCGACAAGATCCCGACCGCGGTGCACGAACAGAATGCCGTCCTCGGCCGGGTGAACCGACTGGTCGCCGGCCGCGTCGGCGCGATCGCCACCTCGTACAAGGCCACCGAACGGCTGGCCGCGAAGCATGAAGGCAAGGTCCACCTCGTCGGCAATCCGGTGCGCGATGCGGTGCTCGCCCTGCGCGCGAAGCCCTATCCGCTGCTGGAGGAGGACGGCATCTTCCGCGTCCTCGTCACCGGCGGTAGCCAGGGCGCGAGCATCCTCAGCCAGGTCGTCCCCGACGGCCTCGCCATGCTGCCCGTCACCTTCCGCCGCCGGCTGCAGGTGACGCACCAGGCACGGATCGAGGATATCGACGCGGTCCGCGCCAAATATGCGGAACATCAGATCCCGGCCGAACTCGCCACCTATCTGCCCGACATGCCCGAACAGCTCGCCTGGGCGCATCTGGTGATCGCCCGCGCCGGCGCCTCGACCATCGCCGAACTGACCGCCGCGGGCCGCCCCGCGATCCTCGTGCCGCTGCCCGGCGCGACCGACGATCACCAGACCGTCAACGCGCGCGAGATCACCAAAGCGGGCGGCGCACGCACGATCCCGCAGCCCGAATTCACCGCCGTGGAGCTGGCCAAGCAGATGCAGAAACTGGGCCTCGACCCTGCCGCCCTCGAAAATGCCGCCAGCCGCGCCATGAGCGTCGGCCGCCCGAATGCGGTCAGCGATCTTGCCGACCTGGTCGAAAGCCTCGATTCTCCGGTATCGCGCCTGCCGGTCGGCAAGTCGGTGCAGAAGGCGGCCTACGCATGAGGGCGCCGACATCCCTACGTTCCGTATCGTGGAGCGACGGCCAGTGATCCGGGGCATCGGCGTCGCGACCGATATCGGCCCGATCCACTTCGTGGGCATCGGCGGCATCGGCATGTCGGGCATCGCCGAGGTGATGAAGAACCTCGGCTACACCGTGCAGGGCTCCGACGTCGCCGAAGGCTATGTCGTGCAGGGCCTGCGCGACAAGGGGATCGCGGTGACGATCGGCCATGCCGCCGCCAACGTCGCCGATGCGGCCGTGGTGGTCACCTCCACCGCGATCACCCGCACCAATCCGGAGGTGGAGGCGGCGCTGGAACGGCGCATTCCCGTCGTCCGCCGGGCCGAGATGCTCGCCGAGCTGATGCGCCTCAAATCCACCGTCGCGGTGGCCGGCACCCACGGCAAGACCACGACGACGTCGATGGTGGCGGCGCTGCTCGATGCGGGCGGCGTCGACCCGACCGTGATCAACGGCGGCATCATCAACAGCTACGGCAGCAACGCGCGCCTCGGCGCCAGCGACTGGATGGTGGTCGAGGCGGACGAGAGCGACGGCAGCTTCCTGCGCCTCGACGGCACGATCGCGGTCGTCACCAACATCGATCCCGAACACCTCGACCATTACGGTTCGTTCGATGCCGTGAAGGACGCGTTCGTCGAATTCGTCGAAAACGTCCCCTTCTACGGCGCGGCGCTGCTTTGCCTCGACCATCCGGAGGTGCAGAACATCCTGCCGCGGGTCCGCGACCGGCGCGTCGTCACCTACGGCTTTTCGGCGCAGGCCGATATCCGCGGCGTGAACGTCACGCCGGTGCCGGGCGGCAACCGCTTCGAATGTATCGTGCGGGAACGCGACGGCACCAGCCGCTCGATCGAGGGGATCGAACTGCCGATGCCCGGCCGTCACAACGTGCAGAACGCGCTCGCCGCGATCGGCGTGGCGCTCGAACTCGGCATTCCCGATGCGACGATCCAGCAGGGCTTTTCCGCGTTCGGAGGGGTCAAGCGGCGCTTCACCAGGGTCGGCGAGGTGGCGTTCGACACCGGCACGGCGACGATCATCGACGATTACGGCCATCATCCGGTCGAGATCCGCGCCGTCCTCGCCGCTGCCCGCGAAGGCGCGCGGGGCAGGGTGATCGCAGTCGTACAGCCGCACCGCTTCACCCGGCTCGGCAATCTGATGGAGGACTTCCAGACCGCGTTCAACGACGCCGACCGCGTGCTCGTCACCCCGGTCTATGCGGCGGGCGAAGCACCGATCGAGGGCGTCGATGCACAGGCGCTGGTCGACGGGCTCAAGCGTCGCGGCCATCGTTCCGCCGCGACCGTCGCCGATGCCGACGCGCTCGCGAACGAACTCGCCGCGACGATCCAGTCCGACGACATGATCGTGTGCCTGGGCGCGGGCGATATCACGAAATGGGCGGCGGGCCTCGCCGTAGCGATCGGAGAGCGGCGATGAACGACTGGTTCGATGCGAGCGTGAAACTGCAGAAGCAGATGCTCGATGCGCAGCGCAAGGCACTCGACGCCGGCGGCCATGCTGTCGGCGCGGGCGAGGCGATGGTGCAGGCGCAGGAGGCGATGGCACATGCGCAGGACGCGACGCGCAAGGCGGCCGAAGCGAACCTTGCCGCATTCCAGGCGTGGACGCGACTATGGGGCGTCGGCCCTTGGTAGACGCCGGGATCATGGCGCTGCCCGACGTTCGCGGTCGCCTGACGAAGGGTGCGCCGCTGGCGCCGCTCGTCTGGTTCAAGGCGGGCGGCGCGGCGCAATGGCTGTTCGAACCGAAGGATGCCGACGACCTGTCCGCTTTCCTGCGTGGCCTCGATCCTGAGATGCCGGTGATGGCACTCGGCCTGGGGTCCAACCTGATCGTCCGCGACGGCGGCGTACCCGGCATCGTGGTCCGACTGGGCAAGGCGTTCGCGCAGGTCGACCGGGTCGATGCGACGACGCTGCGCTGCGGCGGCGGGGCGAGCGGTATCCTCGTATCCTCGACCGCGCGCGACGCCGGTATCGGTGGTGTCGAATTCCTGCGCTCCATTCCCGGTACCGTCGGCGGCTTCGTGCGGATGAATGGCGGCGCTTATGGTCGCGAGGTGCGGGACGTGCTGGTCGCCTGCGACGTCGTGCTGCGCTCGGGCGAGCGGCGCACGCTGGACGTGGCCGACCTAGGCTATACCTATCGCCATAGCGCGTTGCCGCCGGGCGCGGTGGTGATCGCGGCCACATTCCGCGGCCACGCCGCCGATCCCGCGGCGATCGGCGCGGAGATGGACCGAATCGCCGCCGAGCGCGAGGCGTCGCAACCGCTGCGTTCTAAGACGGGCGGATCGACCTTCAAGAACCCCGACGGGCACAAGGCATGGGCGTTGATCGACGCCGCCGGCTGTCGCGGCCTGACCCGCGGTGATGCGCAGGTGTCCGAAAAACATTGCAATTTCCTGCTCAACCTCGGCACCGCCACCGCTGCGGATATCGAAGCGCTGGGTGAAGAGGTACGCGACAAGGTGAAGGCGCAGTCTGGCGTGACATTGGAATGGGAAATCCAGCGCGTGGGCGTGCCGGCATGAGCGGGCTGCACATCGTCGTCCTGATGGGCGGCTGGTCGGCGGAGCGTCCCGTCTCGCTCCTGTCGGGCAACGGCTGCGCCGATGCGCTCGAAAGCCTCGGCCATCGCGTGACGCGCATCGACATGGGTCGCGACGTCGCCGCACGCCTTGCCTCCGCGCAGCCCGATCTCGTCTTCAACGCCCTGCACGGCTCGCCGGGCGAGGATGGCAGCGTGCAGGGCATGCTCGACCTGATGGGCATCCCTTATACCCATTCCGGTCTCGCCACCTCGGTGATCGCGATCGACAAGGTGCTGACCAAGCAGGTGCTCGTCCCCGCCGGCATTCCCATGCCCGGTGGCCGCATCGTCAGGTCGGCGGACATCCACGACCGCGATCCGCTCCAGCGGCCCTATGTGCTGAAGCCGATCAACGAAGGATCGTCGGTCGGTGTCGCGATCGTCACCGACGACGGCAATTACGGCAACCCGATCGGCCGCGACGTGAAGGGCCCGTGGCAGGAATTCGACGAACTGCTCGCCGAACCCTATGTCCGCGGCCGTGAACTCACCACCGCCGTGCTCGGCGATTGTGCGCTCGGTGTTACCGAACTGAAGCCCAGGAACGGCTGGTACGATTTCGACGCGAAATATACCGATGGACTGACCGAGCACGTCTGCCCGGCCGATATTCCCGATCGCATCGCCGATGCCTGCAAATCGCTCGCGCTCGAAGCGCATCGTCTGCTGGGTTGCAAGGGCGCGAGCCGTTCCGACTTCCGCTGGGATGACGAACGCGACGTCGACGGCCTGTTCCTGCTCGAGGTCAACACCCAGCCGGGCATGACCCCCTTGAGCCTCGTGCCCGAACAGGCGAAGCATATCGGCATGAGCTATGCCGAACTGGTCCAGGCGATCGTGGACGAGGCGCTCGCCGACGCGAAGGCGAGGGCGGGATGAGCCGCACGATCAAGCGCGGGCCGCCGCCCAAGCGCCCCGGCGCACGGCGCAAGCAACCCGTGCGCAAGGTCGGCCTGTTCGAACGTGCGATCGGCGCGATGCCGGTCAGCGAGGACACGATCCGCAAGGCGGCGACCTGGACGATCACCGGCGGCGGCATTGCGCTGGCGCTGGCGGCGGTGACCTGGATCGGCATTCCCGGCATGATCGGCAGCGCCATCGCCGAAGGGGCGGGGCAGGCGGGCTTCCGCGTCGAGCAGATCGAGGTCACCGGCCTCAAGCGGATGGACCGGATGAGCGTCTACGCCGTCGCGCTCGATCAGCAGAGCCGGGCGATGCCGCTCGTCGATCTGGAGGCGGTGCGTCAGAAGCTGCTGCGCTATGGCTGGATCGCCGATGCGCATGTATCGCGCCGGCTGCCCGATACGTTGCTGGTCGACATCGTCGAACGGACGCCGGCGGCGGTATGGCAGGACAATGGCCAGCTGACGCTGATCGACAAGGACGGGATCCTGCTGGAACCGGTGCGTGCCGACGCCATCCCCGATCTGCCGCTGGTGATCGGACCGGGCGCGGACCGGCAGGAACCGGGCTATCAGGCGCTGCTCGCCGCCGCACCGGCGCTGAAGCCGCGGGTGAAGGCCGCGACCTGGATCGGCAATCGCCGCTGGGACCTTACCTTCGACAGCGGCGAGACGCTGGCGCTGCCCGAGGATGGCGCGCCCGGTGCGCTGCTCAAATTCGCGGAACTGGATGGTGCCCGGCCGTTGCTGGGGCGCGGCTGGATCCGCTTCGACATGCGCGATCCGAGCAAGTTGGTCGCGCGCAAGCCGGGGGCGAGCATGGCGCATAACGTGCCGGACCCGAGCGAGGTGGCGACGCCGCCGTCGTCCAGTGACGGCGCGGGCACGCAAACGGGGGCAGAGGGCTGATGGCGAAGGTTGCACCGGAAGGGCTGATCACGGCGCTCGATATCGGGTCGTCGAAGGTGTCGGCGATGATCGCGCAAAAGGGTGACGGGGGCGAGTTGATCGTGCTCGGCACCGGCCAGCGCGAAAGCCGCGGGGTGAAACGCGGCTATATCGCCGACATGGCGGCGACCGAGGCGGCGGTGCGCGAGGCGGTGGAGCAGGCGGAACGGATCGCGGGCATCAACATCGAGAACGTCTGGGTCGGCTTTTCCGCCGGTGGCCTTGTCAGCGACGTCGCGGAGGTGGAGTTCGAGCTGGGCGGTCATCGCGTCGAGCAGCAGGATATCGACGCACTGCTCGCGGCGGGCCGCAATTCGATCGATCCGCAGGGGCGGATGGTGCTGCATGCGCAACCGGCGCTGTATACTTTGGATGGGCTGACCGGCGTCAAGAAGCCGCTCGGCCTGCATGCCGATCGCCTCGGCGTTCACATCCACGTCGTTGCCGCGGACGGATCGCCGGTGCGCAACCTCGATCTGTGCGTGCGCTCGGCGCATCTGGAGGTGAAGTCGATCATCGCCTCGCCGGTCGCGACGGGTCTTGCCTGCCTGTCGGACGAAGAGCGCGAACTGGGCGTCGCGCTGGTCGAGATCGGCGCGGGGATCACCAACGTATCGCTGTTCGCCGGCGGCATGCTGGTCGGCCTGTGCTCGATCCCGATGGGCGGGCAGGACATCACCGACGACATCGCCTCCGCCTTCGGCACCCGCCGGGCGCAGGCGGAGCGGATGAAATGCTTCCACGGCTCGGCCAATGCATCGCCGCGCGACAATCACGAGATGATCCCGGTGATGCCGATCGCCGCCGAGGACGACGTGCACGGCGGCATGCAGATCACCAAGGCGCAGCTGATCGGTATCGTCCGGCAGCGGCTGGAACATCAGATGGACGAGGTCCGCAAGGCGCTGGCACATCTGAAGTTCGAAGGGCCGGTCGGCCGCCAGGTCGTGCTGACCGGCGGCGGTGCCGAGCTGAAGGGGATCGCCGATTACGCGCAGCAGGCGCTCGGCCGTTCGGTGCGGATCGGCCGGCCCCGGGGCCTGACCGCCCTGCCGGAGGCGCATGGTGGGCCGGCGTTCGCCACCCTGGCGGGCCTCGCCTTCTACGCGGCGACCGATCCGATCGATCTGCGCGGCGTGGCGCCGCAGCAAACCACCGTTCATCGCCAGAAGGGTATGGGCATGGTGCGCAAGCTGATCCAGGCGGCGCGCGCGAATTATTGAGCTTTGGTGACGGCCCGCACCGTTTTCTGTGGAACGTTGCGAGTCGTTGAGGCAAAAGGTTAATCAGGGTCCCGGCGCGTACATCCGGACAGGGGCGGAGAAAGTCAGGTCATGAGCATCGAATTCATCACTCCCGAGGTCGACGAGCTGACCCCGCGCATCGCCGTGATCGGCGTCGGCGGCGCCGGCGGCAACGCCATCGCCAACATGATGCGCGCCGACGTGCAGGGCGTCGACTTCCTCGTCGCGAATACCGACGCGCAGGCGCTGAAGTCGTCGATCGCGCCGCACCGCATCCAGCTCGGCGCGAAGATCACGCAAGGGCTCGGCGCCGGTTCGCGGCCCGAGATCGGCCGTGCCGCGGCGGAAGAGACGATCGACGATCTCGCCAAGCGCCTTGAGGGCGCGCACATGTGCTTCATCGCCGCCGGCATGGGCGGCGGCACCGGCACCGGTGCGGCGCCGGTGATCGCCAAGGCGGCGCGCGACATGGGCATCCTGACCGTCGGCGTCGTCACCAAGCCGTTCAGCTTCGAGGGCAATCGCCGCGCCAAGAGCGCCGATGGCGGCATCGAGGAGCTGCAGAAATACGTCGACACGCTCATCGTCATCCCCAACCAGAACCTGTTCCTGATCGCCAACGCCAACACGACGTTCAAGGAAGCGTTCGAGATGGCGGACGAGGTGCTGCAGCAGGGCGTGCGCGGCATCACCGACCTGATGGTCATGCCCGGCCTCATCAACCTCGACTTCGCCGACGTCCGCTCGGTGATGCAGGAGATGGGCAAGGCGATGATGGGCACCGGCGAGGCGTCGGGCGACAATCGCGCGCTGGAAGCGGCGCAGAAGGCGATCGCCAACCCGTTGCTCGACGGCGTCAGCATGCAGGGCGCCAAGGGCGTCATCATCTCGATCACCGGCGGCGACGACATGCGCCTGCTCGAGGTCGACGAGGCCGCGAATCACATCCGCGACCTGGTCGATCCGGACGCCAACATCATCTGGGGCTCGGCCTTCAACCCCGAGCTGGAGGGGCGCATCCGCGTCTCGGTCGTCGCCACCGGTATCGATTCAGACGCCAAGCCCGGCACCGCCGCGCCAGCGCCGGAAGCGGCCAAGTCGTTCAGCTTCGGCATGGGCCGCAAGACCGACGACACCACCTCGTTCCGCCCCAACACCGCGACCGGTGCGGCGCCCGCCGCCGATCCGGCTGCCGCTACGCCGCCGTCGGTGTCGTTCACCGCGCCCTCCGCGCCGCTCGACCGTCAGGCGGACAGCGCGATGCCGACGGAATCGCAGCCGCAGGCCGCGGCCGCATCCGACGACGAACTGGTACTCGGCGCCGACACGATCGTGCCGTCGCCGGCCCCGGCCGACGAGCCGTCCGGCGTCGCGCCTCCCGCCGCGACCCCGCGGGCGCCGACGGCCGAGGCCGGTCGCCGTCCGTGGATCGCGCCCGGCAGCGAAGCGGCGGCGCCCGACGCGGCACCGCAACCGCGCGTGAAGCTTGGCGGAACCCTGTTCGAACGCATGTCGAACGCGGCACGCGGCCCGGCGCGCGAGGATGCCGATGGTGACGGCAAGGAGCCGATCGACATCCCGCGTTTCCTGCACCGCCAGAACAACCAGTAAACCGCGCCCGCCCCGCGCCGTCCGGCGCGGGGTTCCGGCCGCCCGGTAACGCGAAGGCTTGCCGCCTGCGACGGACGGTGCGCATTCCCGCCGCCATCGCGCCGCAACCCGTTCGCCCCGCATCGGTCAGCCAGCATGATCTCGTCATCCGCCGCGATCGCGGTTCCATCGGCTTTCGTCGCCGCCCAGCCCCGCTTCACCGCGCGTCCCGCCATCGGACATTGCCGGTTCAGCCGCCCTCGGCTCTAGTCGCCGCGATCCCATGCGTTTCTTGACCTCCGCTTTTCTGGCGCCCGCCGCTCTCCTGGCGGCGACCGCGCCTGCCGCCCTCCTGGCGCAGGAGGTGGTGCAGGCGTTGCCCGGCACCACCGATGCCGATCGGCTGGCCGAACAGATGCGCGCGCTCGCCGCCAACCCGCGCGATCTCAACGCGTTGATCGCCGCGGCCGACCTGTCGCTGTCGCTTGGCGACCTCAGCGGCGCCGCCTCGCTGTTCGCCCGCGCCGAAAAGGTGTCGGCCTCCGATCCCCGGATCAAGGCGGGGGAGGGGTCGATCCTGGTTCGCTCCGAACGTCCCGGCGAAGCGCTGCGGTATTTCGCGCAGGCCGAATCGGCGGGCTATGACGTCCGCAGTTTCGCCGCCGATCGCGGCCTTGCCTATGATCTGATCGGCCAGCAGGAACGCGCCCAGCGTGACTATCGCCTCGCGCTCAAGTCGCGGCCGGACGATGAGATCGTCAAGCGTTATGCCCTGTCGCTCGGCATTTCCGGCAAGCGCGATGCGGCCTTGGAACAGCTCGATCCGCTGCTGCGCAAATCCGATCGCAGCGCCTGGCGCATCCGTGCCTTCGTGCTGGCGATGGGTGGCGATCAGGCGGGCGCCGAAAAGATCGCGACGACGATGCTGCCGACCGGCATGGCGCAGGGGTTGCAGCCGTTCTTCCAGCGGCTTCCCGCGCTGCCCGTCGCCGATCGTGCCTTTGCGGTGCATTTCGGCGAGGTGCACGCGACGCCCGAACGGATCGCGGACGCCCGGCTGGCCCCCAACCTGCCGCTGCTCGCACCCGATCCGCAGCCGGTCGCGCTCGCCGCGGTGCAGCCCGCCGACCTGCCGGGCAAGAAGGATCGCAAGCGCCGCGGCGGCCGGGATCGCGACACGTCGCCCGTCGCCCTGGCATCGACCTCGCAGCCGGCGGCAGCGATACGGCCGTCGCCATCGACCCCTGCGGCATCCAGCTACCAGACCGCGACCGCGGCGCTCGCCCGCGTCCAGCCGCTGCCGCAGCGGCCCGCTGTGACGTTGACGAGCGCGACGCCCAACACGCTGCCCGCCTCGATCGCGCCGGCCACCGGATCGACGCCGACGAACGCGCCGCTCCGCCCGTCGGTGCCGACCACGGCGGAGGCGGCGAATCTGGCCGCATTGACGAAGACCATGCCGGCCCCGACGGCCGGCGCCGCGGCGACGCCGGCGCCGCCGTCCTTCACCGCAGAGGCGGCGAACCTTGCCGTGCTGGCCAAGACCACGGCCGCCCCGGCTACCGGCGCCGTCGCGACGCTGGCGCAACCGTCGATCGGCACGGCGCGCGGCGCGGCCGTCACGACGCCGCCGCGCACCACCTTGCCGCCGACGCAGCTCGCGTCCGCCGCGCCGGTGTCCGTGACCCCGGCGTCGTCCGCACCGGTGCAATCGCAGCCGCTGCCTCAGGCGCAGTCGCTTCCATCCCCCGGCTTCACCACAGCGACCACCCGGCCGATCGTCGCCACCACGCCGCCGACCCGCCCCGCGGTCGAACCGGTGCGCGTGGCCGCGGCGCCGCCCGCCCCCGAACCCGTCAGCAGCTTCACCGCGCCGCCGTCCCGCAGCGAGGCGGATTCGGTGCTCGCCCGCATCGTCGCGGGCCTGTCGATCCCCGCCGCCGAACTGGGCGTCGCCGAACCGGTGAAGGCCGCACCGGTCGCCGCAGTGCCGCCGGCGGATACCGCCGCCCGCGTGATCGCCGAGGCGAAGGCCAAGGAAGAGCGCGACGCTGCCGCCGAAAAGGCGCTCGCCGCCAAGACCGCTGCCGACAAGCGCGCCGCCGACCGCAAGGCCGCAGCGGACAAAAAGGCGCTTGCCGCCAAGAAGCTGGCCGACGAACAGAAGCTTGCCGATGCCAAGGCTGCCGCCGAGGAAAAGAAGGCGGCACGTGCCAATCCCGCCCGCATCTGGGTGCAGGTCGCGGGCGGCGCCTATGCCGGCGACCTGCCCAAGGCCTATGCCGCGGTGAAGGCCAAGGCGCCGGCGGTCTTCGGCAGCCGCGGCGGCTGGTCGACGCCGCTTCGTGCGACCAATCGCGTCCTCACCGGCCCGTTCAAGACGGATGCCGAGGCGCGCACTTTCGTCAACCAGCTGGCCAAGCAGGGCGTCTCCGCCTTCACCTTCAGCAGCGATGCCGGGCAGGTCATCACGAAATTGCCAGCGAAATGAGCGTGCGCGCGCCCTGGGCTTCGCACCCGGCGCGCAGCAAAGGTCGCCTTCACGAGGAACAGACAGGGACCGCGGTGCGTGGTCCGCGTGATGATTTCCAGCGCGATCGTGATCGCATCATCCATTCGATCAGCTTCCGCCGCCTGCGCCACAAGACGCAGGTGTTCATGGCGCCCGATGGCGATCATTTCCGCGTCCGCCTGACTCACAGCCTCGAAGTCGCGCAGATCGGCCGCACGATCGCCCGCGTTCTCGGCCTCAACGAAGACCTTACCGAGGCGCTGTGCCTTGCCCACGACATCGGTCATCCGCCGTTCGGCCACGCCGGGGAGGATGCGCTGAAGACGGCGCTGGCCGACGCCGGCGGCTTCGATCACAACGGCCACACGTTGCGGGCGCTCACCCATATCGAACGGCCCTATCCGCGCTGGGACGGCCTCAACCTGACCTGGGAAACGCTGGAGGGGCTTGCCAAGCACAACGGCCCGGTTCGCCATCCCGGCTGGGCGCTGCGCGAAGCCGATGCGGCATTCCCGCTCGACCTGGCGACGCATGCCAGTCTCGAGGCGCAGGTGGCGGCGATCGCCGACGACATCGCCTACGACAACCACGACATCGACGATGGCCTGCGCGCCGGACTGCTGACGCTCGACCAGATGCTTGCCGTACCGATCGTCGCGCGCGGCTGGGACGCTGCCTGCGCCCGCTTCCCCGACGTCGCGCCCAAGCGGCTGGCGAGCGAACTCGTCCGCAGCCAGATCGGCACGATGGTCAACGACCTGATCGAGGAAACGCGCCGCCGTATCGCGGCCTCAGGGGTCGGCAGCGCCGACGACGTGCGTCACGCGGGTCGGGCGCTATGCGGCTTCTCGCCCGCGATGCGGGAGGAGGAACGCGACCTCAAGCGCTTCATGTACGCCAATCTCTACCACCATCCGCGCCAGCTGGAGGCGGCGGACGCGGCGCACGGCATCGTCAGCGGCCTGTTCGCCGCCTATCGTGCCGACCCGTCGACGTTGGGCGCCGACTGGTGCGTCGACGTGCCGACCGAAGAACCACATCGCAGCCGCCACATCGCAGACTTCATCGCCGGCATGACGGACCGCTACGCCATCGCCCGCTACCGCGAGCTTGTCGGGCACATCGACCTTCCCGACGGGTTCTAGGGCAGGGATGGCATTCGAATTTTTGGCGTGATGCAGGCCGCATGAATGCCGTCACCCCGGACTGGTTCCGGGGTCCACGGTGCCGCCCGGTCGTCGCAAGAGGCCCCTGCCTGAAACATAGCCGCTGGGTGGACCCCGGAACCAGTCCGGGGTGACGGGCATCGACCTTCAATCCCCGAACGTCGCCCCCTCGGCCGATCGATCGCCCGGAGCATGGCGACGCCACGCCACCGCGTCACTGCGCCGCCGGCAACCGCCTCAGCGCGATGCCAGCTCCGTTCCGCGCGTCGCGCCCTTCGCGTCGGCGGTACGGAACGACACCGGCACGCCGCCTGCGGTTCCGGTCACGCGATTGCCGCGAACGACCAGGCGGAACGGCGCGCCGGAGGGATAGCGGCGGCCGCTGATGACCTGCCGGTCGTTGGCGACCGTGGTGGTGTAGACATAGGTCTGACCCTCGTGCTCGAACGTCCGCTCGGCGCCACGCGCCATGCCGATGGTCGAGGTGAGGGCCGCCGCCGCGGCGGCCAGGATAGCAAAGGTCTTGCGCATGATCGTCTCTCGCCCTTGAGTGCGTCGAGCCAGATCAGGTCCTTCCCAACTTTCGGTTTCAGTAAATATTGCACTGCAGCATGGCGATCAAATGCAAGCTTTGGGCGCATGGCTGCAAATGACGCAATCGTCCCGGTTGGCATAGTTCTGCGACATCTCGGTCCTACGCCATGCGTCAAGGATGAGGAGCATGTCGTGTCGGAAGCTGCCATCGCATTGAACAGATTCGGTCTCGGCGCCCGCCCGGACCAGGCGTCGCCGGACGATCCGCGTCGCTGGCTGACCGCGCAGATCGATCGTTATCGACCCGCCAGCGCACCGATCGCCGCCGCCCCGACCAGTGCGGCCGTGTCTCTCGACCTCGTCGCCTATCAGGCCGAACAGCGCAACATCCGCCAGACGATGGGGCCGCGCCAGTCTGCCCAGGCGTCCGCGATGGCATCCGGCGCCAATGCTGCCCCGGTGATGGCGGACTCGCCGGCGCCCGGCCCCGTCCAGCCCCAGGCCATGGCGCCTGGGCGCTCGCCGGAAATGCCGCTGGCGATGCCGGCGGTGCGCGATGCCCGGATGGCCGCGCGGCAGGAAGCACGCCGCGCGGCGCAGGACCGCTACGTCGCTCTGGTCGGCGCCCGCACCAACGCCGCGCTCATCACCGATACGCCCTTTGCCGAACGGCTGGTCCATTTCTGGTCCAACCATTTTGCCGTCTCCGCCGACAAGCTCGAACTCGTCGGGCTCGCCGGGACGCTGGAGATGGAGGCGATCCGGCCGCATGTCATGGGCCGTTTCGCCGACATGCTGTTCGCGGTGGAGCGGCATCCGGCGATGCTCCTCTATCTCGATCAGGCGGTATCGGTCGGTCCCGACAGCCCGCTCGGGATTCGCATCGCCGGACGCGGCCGGCGCAAGGTCGGCCTCAACGAAAATCTCGCGCGTGAGATCATGGAACTGCACACGCTCGGCGTGCGCACCGGCTACACCCAGGCCGACGTCACCGAATTCGCCCGCGCGATGACCGGCTGGACCGTCGGGGGGATCGGCGGCGGCCCCGGCGCGCGCCTCGCCGGACAGGCAACGCCCGGCAGCTTCGTCTTCGCCGCCGCCATCCACCAGCCCGGCGCCCGCACGATCGTCGGCAAGAGCTATCCCGAAGGGGGCGAGGCGCAGGCACAGGCGGTGCTCGCAAACCTCGCCGTGCACCCCGCCACGGCGCACCATATCGCGACCAAGCTCGCCCGCCACTTCGCCGCCGACACGCCGCCACCGGCGATGGTCGCACGGCTGGAACAGGCGTTCCTGTCCTCGGGCGGTGACTTGCCCACCGTCTACCGCGCGCTCATCGCCTCGCCCGAGGCGTGGACGCCGGCGCCGGCGAAGTTCCGCACGCCGTGGGAATGGACGATCGCCGCCTATCGCGCGCTCGGCACCAGCGAAGTGCGGCCGCAGACGATGCTCGGCCTGATGAACCAGCTCGGCCAGCCGGTGTGGAAGCCGGGTCAGCCGATCGGCTATGACGACACCGCGCCCAGCTGGGCCGGTCCCGATGCGATCATGCGCCGGGTCGAGGCGGCGGAGCGTTTCGCCGCACGGTCGGGCGCCACCGTCGATGCGCGCGCGCTGGCGCCCCGGCTGTTCCCCGCCGCGGTGTCGCCCGCCACCACGCAGGCGCTCTCCCGCGCCGAAAGCCCGGCGCAGGCGCTCGCACTGCTGCTGATATCCCCTGAGATGATGCGGAGGTAACATCATGGATCGTCGCGCTTTTCTCACTGCCGGCCTGCTCGGCACCTTCGCCCCCCGCATCGCCTTCGCCAGGGCGGCGACGGCCAAGCGCTTCGTGTTCGTCATCCAGCGCGGTGCCGCGGACGGGCTCGGCACGATCGGCGCGGTCGGCGATCCTGCCTTTATCGGCGCGCGCGGCGATCTCGCCGCCGACCTTGCCGCCGGTACGAAGCTCGACGCCATGTTCGCGCTGCATCCCGCCATGACCAGCGCCGCCGCGCTATACGGCAAGGGGCAGGCGCTGTTCGCCCATGCCATCGCCTCGCCCTACCGCGACCGCTCGCATTTCGACGGCCAGAACGTGCTCGAGACGGGCGGCACCGGGGCCTATCAGCTGAAGGACGGCTGGATGAACCGCCTGCTCGGCGTCGTCCCCACCGACGATGCCCGGGCCATCGCCATCGCCGCCACCGTCCCCATGGCGCTGCGCGGGCAGCGCGAGGTGGCGAGCTACGCGCCCTCGTCGCTGCCCGACGCCTCCGACGACCTGCTCGCCCGCGTCACCCAACTCTATGCCGGCGACCAGCAGCTCCACGCCTTGTGGGGAGAGGCGCTCGCCACCCGCCAGCTCACCAGCGACCTGTCGCAGGACAATGGCCGCAACGCCGCCGCCACCGGTGCGCTTGCCGCGCGGCTGCTCGCCCCCGCCAACGGCGCACGCATCGCGATGATCGAGACCGGCGGCTGGGACACGCACGCCGGCCAGCGCGGCCGGCTGGCGGCGCAGCTGAAGGGGCTCGACGCGATGATCGCGGCGCTGCAGGCGGGCCTCGGTCCTGTGTGGGACGATACGCTCGTGCTGGTCGCGACCGAATTCGGCCGCACCGTCGCGGTCAACGGCACCGGCGGAACCGATCACGGCACCGGCACCGCCGCGATGCTGTTCGGCGGCGGGGTGAAGGGCGGCCGCGTGGTCGCCGACTGGCCCGGCCTCGCGACCGCCAACCTCTACGACGCGCGCGACCTCAAGCCGACCACCCCGCTCGATGCCTTCATCGGCGGCGCGGTCGCGGACCATTTCGGCGTCGATCCCGCCCGAGCGATGGCGGCGCTGTTCCCCGCCAGCGCCCGCACCGCCGCGATCGAGGGCCTGTTGCGCACCTGATTTGAACCTGCCCCCGTTGTGGGGTAGAGCGCGGCGCTTTTGCCGAACGGACGCTCATGACGCTTTACACCCGCTTCGCCGCGCATGTCGCGACGGCTCTCGACACGCTGACCGCCGCCGGCACGCTGCCCGCCGGCCTCGACCGCAGACACGTCACCGTCGAGCCGCCGCGCGACGTCACCCATGGCGATCTGGCGACCAACGCCGCGATGGTGCTCGCCAAACCCGCCTGCATGAACCCGCGCGCCTTGGGCGAAGCCCTCGCCGCCGAGCTGGCGAAGCTGGACGATGTCGCCGGGGCGAGCGTCGCGGGGCCCGGCTTCATCAACCTGCGCCTCACCGATGCCGCCTGGCGCGACGAGCTGACCCAGATCGAGCGCGCCGGCGACGATTACGGTCGTTCGACGGCGGGGCAGGGCGTCACCGTCAACATCGAATATGTCTCCGCCAACCCGACCGGGCCGATGCACATGGGCCATTGCCGCGGCGCCGTCGTCGGCGATGCGCTTGCCAGCCTGCTCGAATTCGCCGGCCACACCGTGATCCGCGAATATTACGTCAACGACGCCGGCGGCCAGGTCGACGTGCTCGCCCGCTCCGCGCACCTGCGCTATCGCGAGGCGCTCGGCGAGACGATTGCGATCCCCGAGGGGCTGTACCCCGGCGACTATCTCGTCGCCATCGGGCAGGACCTCGCCGCCGAATTCGGCGACCGCTACGTCGCCGCGCCGGAGGCGGAATGGCTCGCGCTGTTCCGCACCCGCGCCGTCGCCGCGATGCTCGTCCTCATCAAGGACGACCTCGCGCTCCTCGGCATCCACCACGACCTGTTCTCGTCCGAGGCGGAGTTGCAGGCCGCCGGCAAGCCCGAGGCGGCGGAGGCGGAGCTGCGTGCCCGCGGCCTCGTCTACGACGGCGTGCTCGAAGCCCCCAAGGGCGAGACCCCCGATGATTGGGAGCCCGTCGAACTGCCGCTGTTCCGCTCGTCGCAGTTCGGCGACGATCAGGATCGCCCGATCCGGAAATCGAACGGGCAATGGACCTATTTCGGTGCCGACCTCGCCTATCATTTCCAGAAGAGCCAGTCCGCCGACCAGCTGATCGACATCTGGGGCGCCGACCATGCCGGCACCGTCAAGCGGATCGTCGCGGCGGTCGCGGCGCTGACCGGCGGCAAGACGCGCTTCGACGTCAAGCTCGTCCAGATGGTCCGCCTGCTGCGCGGCGGTGAGCCGGTGAAGATGTCGAAGCGCGCCGGCAATTTCGTGACGCTTGCCGACGTCGTGCGCGAAGTCGGCAAGGACGTCGTCCGCTTCACCATGCTGACCCGCCGTTCGGACGCGCAGATGGACTTCGATTTCGCCAAGGTGGTGGAGGCGTCGAAGGACAATCCGGTGTTCTACGTCCAATATGCCCATGCCCGCATCGCCTCGCTTCATCGCCGCGCGGCGGAGGCGGGCATCGCCGGGGGCGCCGCCGACCTGTCCCGGCTTGATACGGAGGAACTCGCGCTGGTGAAGCTCGCCGCGCAATTTCCCCGCATCGTCGACACCGCCGCCACGGCCCGCGAACCGCATAGAATAGCGTTTTATCTGTATGACTTGGCAGCTGCCTTTCATGCGCTGTGGAATGTCGGTAACGACCGTCCCGACCGCCGCTTCCTGGTGATCGAGGATCATGATGCGACGCGCGCACGTCTCTTCTTGGCGACGGCCGTCGCACAGATTATTCGTAACGGGCTCAGCATCATGGGTGTGGTCGCGGTTTCGGAGATGAAGTGATGGCGGACGACATGGACCTGCGCGAGGAGGACCGACTGCCGTGGCTCGAAACCGTCGAGCCCGACGAGGACCGCGGCGCGCCGATCGGCAAGGTGATCGCCATGGTCGTCCTCGGCCTCGCCGTGCTGGCAGCGATCATCTACGGCATCTACGCGTTGCAGACGCGTCAGAGCGCCGATGGACAGCTGATCGCGGCGCAGGAGGGGGACTATAAGGTCAAGCCGGACGATCCCGGCGGCCTGAAGGTGAAGGGCGAGGGCGATGCCGCCATCGCGACCAGCGCCGGCAAGGCGGGCAATGGTTCGATCGACCTCAACGCCGTGCCCGAGAAGCCGGTCGAGGGCCGCCGTGTCGCCCCGAACGCGAAGCCGTCGCCGACCGGCGGCAGCAACGCGGTCGCGCAGGTCCCCGCCTCGGGCGGGCGCCTCGTCGCCGCGCGGCCGGTGACCGTCCAGCGCAACGCCGCCGCCAACACCGGCAGCAGCGGTTCGCTGGTCCAGCTCGGCGCCTATCCGAGCCAGGTTGCGGCCGACACCGCGTGGAACGGCTTCTCCAAGCGGTTCAGCTACCTCGCCCCGCTCGGCAAGTCGGTCCAGTCGGTCGCCACCGGCGGCCGCACCCTGTACCGCCTGCGCGTTAACGCCGGCAGCGCCAACCAGGCCGCCGACATCTGCGGCCGCCTCCGCGTCGCCGGCGAAAGCTGCTTCGTCGCAAGCTGAACCGCGCTTCCCCTCCCCGGTACGGGAGGGGAAGCGCGTCACGAGCCGGCGCGACAGAGGAACGATCCCAAACACCGTCGCCACCGCCACCGCCTCTATTCCCCCGTCATCCCGACGAACGTCGGGACCCATGGACGCGCTGACGGCGATGATGGTCTGCAACCCTCGCCCAAACCGAAACCATGGGTCCCGACGTCCGTCGGGATGACGAAGGACAGGGTGAAGGGGGTAATCGAAGCGGGGCCACCAGCCCCGACCACATAACCCCCGCGCTTCCTCGCAAACCCATTCTCCCCGTCATCCCGAAGAACGTCGGGACCCATGGACGCGCTGACGGCGATGATGGTCTGCAACCCTCGGACAAGCCGAAACCATGGGTCCCGACGTCCGTCGGGATGACGAAGGTTAGGGGGGGAAGGGGGTAATCGAAGCGGGGCCACCAGTCCCGGCCACATAACCCCCGCGCCTCCGCGCGAACCCATTCTCCCGTCATCCCGACGAACGTCGGGACCCATGGACACGCTGACGGCGATATGGTCCGCAACCCCTGTGCAAACCGAAATCATGGGTCCCGACGTCCGTCGGGATGACGAAGGACAGGGGGGAAGAGGGTAATCGAAGCGGGGTCACCAGTCCCAGCCACATCACCTCCGCGCCTCCGCGCCTCCGCGCCTCCGCGCGAACCCATTCTTCCATTCTTCCAGTCTTCGCGTCTTCGCGTGAACCAATCCATCGCGCCGCCACACCGCGCTACCCGACGCCGCCGCGCCGCAACTCCCCGCCAAGCCCGCAGCGACGCCCGCCCACCGCATGCCCCCCCAAACCCAGGACGCTCGCATCTTGCGCCCAGCCGCGCTAACCACCCGGCCATGAAGCCCGTCATCTTCGGCATCGCCGGCCTCGCACTCACCCCCGACGAACGCGCCTTCTTCGCCAAGGCGGATCCCGCCGGCTACATCCTGTTCAAGCGCAACATCGATACCCGCGCACAGGTCCGTGCCCTCACCGACTCGCTGCGCGACCTGTCCGGCCGCACCGACCTGCCGATCCTGATCGATCAGGAAGGGGGGCGCGTCGCCCGCATGGGGCCACCGGAATGGCCGGCCTTCCCCGCCGGTCCCGCCTTCGATGCCCTCTACCGACGCGCGCCGATGTCGGCGATCCAGGCGATGCGCGCCAACGGACAGGCGCTGGGACTGATGCTGGCTGAGGTGGGTATCACCGTCGATTGCGCGCCGCTCCTCGACGTCGCGCAACCCGACACCACCGAAGCGATCAGCTGCCGCACCTATGGCGCGGAACCGATGCAGGTCGCCGCGCTCGGTCGCGCCATGCTGGAGGGGCTGGCTGCGGGCGGCATCGTCGGCGTCGTCAAGCATATGCCCGGCCATGGCCGCGCCGCGGTGGACAGCCACCATCTGTTGCCCACCGTCACCGCCGACGCTGCCGCGCTGGAGGTCGATCTGCGGCCGTTCCGCACGCTGGCGCATGCGCCGATGGCGATGACCTCTCACATCGTCTACCAGGCGTGGGACCGCGACCGCCCGGCAACCCTGTCGCCGATCGTCATCGATCAGGTGATCCGCGGTGCGATCGGTTTCGACGGGCTGCTGATGACCGACGATATCGACATGAAGGCCTTGTCGGGCAGCGCCGGCGACAAGGCGGCGGGCGCGATCGCCGCCGGTTGCGACCTCGTTCTCGATTGCTGGGCGCGTATGGACGAGATGGTGGAGATCGCCGGCCGCCTCGGCCCGATCGGCGATGCCGCGCGGGCACGGCTCACCCGGGCGATGGCCAGCGTCGGCGAGGCACAGGGCGATTTCGACGAACTCATCGCCCGCCGCGACGCCTTTCTCGCCGTGGCGTGACGGCCGTGGCCTTCGCCACGCCCCGCACCGGCGTGCCGGGCGCGGTCCGCCAGCTGCTGGCCTTCAGATGCGCGGGGGGCAAACGGCCGGGGGGCAGGCGCCCGCATCGGCTGATCCCGACGGCGCCGCACGGCCACGTCCCGAGGATGGCCGGAACGGCGATTCCAGCCGCGACGGACGGGCCGGGCAGGGGCGCATCCCGCCATGGCTGAACAGCTTACCCTCGATCTCGAAGGGTGGGAGGGGCCGCTCGACCTGCTGCTGACGCTCGCCCGCTCGCAAAAGGTCGATCTGCGCAAGGTGTCGATCCTCGCGCTGGTCGAGCAATATCTGCGCTACATCCACCAGCGCCAGACCGTGCAGCTCGAGGTCGCGGCCGACTATCTCGTGATGGCCGCGTGGCTGGCCTACCTCAAATCCGCGCTGCTGTTGCCGCGCGATCCGGCTGTCGAGCCGGATCCTGAGGATATGGCCCTCCGCCTGCAATTGCGGTTGGAGCGGTTGAACGCCATGCGCGAAGCGGGCACCCGGCTGATGGCCCGCGATCGCATCGGTCGCGACGTCTTCCTCCGCCGTGCGCCGGAGGGCCTGCGCACCGTCCGCCACGCCCGCTGGCAGGCGGAGATCTTCGATCTCATCGCCGCTTATGGCCGGGTCAGCGCGCGGACGCGGCCGGTGATGCACGTCGTCGCGGATCGCGAGGTGATGACGCTGGAGGCGGCGCTGGCGCGCGTGTCGCGGCTGGTCGGCAGCCGCATCGACTGGGCGACGCTGGACAGTTTCCTGCCGGACGGGTCGGGCCGGCTGCGCCGCTCGGCGCTCGCCTCGTCGTTCCTGGCGGCGCTCGAACTCGCCAAGCAGGGGCGGGTCGAACTCCGCCAGCAGGCGCCGTTCGCGCCATTGTACGTGCGGGCGCTGCCATGACGCCGCCCGACGAGACCGTGCGCAGGGTCGAGGCGGTGCTGTTCGCCGCGGCCGAACCGATGGGGATCGATGCGATCCGCGCCCATGTCGGTCGCGATGTCCGCGACAGCGATATCCGCGCGGCGCTGGACCGGCTGGCGCAGGATTATGCCGGCCGCGGTGTCGCGCTCGTCCGCCGCGGCGAGCGCTGGCATTTCGAAACCGCGCCCGACCTAGCGCATCTGCTCCGACGCGACTCGGACGAGGTGCGCCGCCTCAGCCGGGCCGGGACGGAGACGTTGGCGATCATCGCCTATCACGAACCCGTCACCCGCGCCGAGATCGAGGCGATCCGCGGCGTGCAGACGGGCAGGGGAACGCTGGACGTGTTGATGGAGGCCGGCTGGGTCCGCCCCGCGGGGCGCCGCGAGGTGCCCGGACGGCCGTTGATGTTCGCCACCACGCCGGGCTTCCTCGCCCATTTCGGGCTCGCCAGCCGCCGCGACCTGCCGGGGATCGACGATCTGCGCGCGGCGGGTCTGCTCGATCCGGTCGACACCGCTTTGGAGGTGGCAAAGGACGACGATAGCGATTAGATGGAAGGGCATTCTAGGAGATACGCCATGGGCAGCTTCAGCCCGATCCATCTGCTCGTTCTTGCCGTCGTTGCGATCCTGTTGCTCGGTGGCGGGCGATTTTCCAACCTGATGGGCGACGTTGCCAAGGGCGTGAAGAATTTCAAGAAGGGCATGGCGGAGCAGGATGACGACGTTCCGGCAAAGCCCGCGCCGCGTATCGAAGCGCAAAAGGCTGCCGAGCCTGCCTTCGACCGTGACGGCGAGCGCGTTCGCGACGACCGTTAATTCAGTCCCTATCCAGAACCGCTGCGCCCGATGTTCGGTGTAGATTCGTCCGAATTCCTGCTCATCGCCATCGTGGCGCTGGTGGTGATCGGACCCAAGGACCTGCCCAAGGCGATGCGGGTCGTGGGCTATTGGGTTGGCAAGGCGCGCGGTATCAGCCGCTCGTTCCGCCAGGGCTTCGACAATATGGTCCGCGAGGCCGAGCTTGAAGAGATGGAGAAGCGCTGGGCCGCCGAAAACGCGCGGATCATGGCAGAACACCCGGCCTCGTCCGAAGCGGAATCGCTGGCCGCTGCAGAACCGCTAGCGCCTGCGGACCCGGAGCCCCTGGACGCACCGGTGGCTGCTACGGAGAACGACGCGCCGGTGATGGTCGAAAAACCGGTGGTCGCACCGGCGCCGATTGCCGCGACGGCGAACGACGCGCCGGTCATGGCCGAGAAACCGACGGCCACATCCGCTTCGGTTGCCGCTGTCGTGAACGATACGCCGGCGATCGCCCAGAACCCCGCGATCGATCCTGCTCCGGGCGCCGCTGCGCACAGCGATGCGACGACGGCGGTCGAAAAGCCGGCATCCACTCCCGCGCCGGTTGTCGCAGCGACGATCGATGCGCCGGCGATGGTGGAAAAACCCGTCGTCACGCCTGCGGCCGCCCATCAGCCGGCACCGCGCCCCGATAGCACCCCGTCATGAGCGAACCCGAGATCGAAAACGAGATTGATGCCAGCCGCGCGCCGTTGCTGGATCACCTGATCGAACTGCGCCGACGCCTGCTCTATTGCATGCTCGCGCTCGTGCTGGCCTTCGGCGCCAGCTATTTCTTTGCAGAGAATATCTTCGCGTTCCTGGTGCAGCCGCTGCTGTCCGCGGGACAGAAGACGGTCATCTACACCCAGATTTTCGAGGCGTTCTTCGTCAAGGTGAAGGTCGCGTTCTTCGCGGCGATGATGATCTCGTTCCCGGTGATCGCGAACCAGCTGTGGCAGTTCGTCGCCCCCGGCCTCTACCGCCAGGAAAAGCGGGCCCTGCTCCCCTTCATCCTCGCCACGCCGGTGCTCTTCGTCGGCGGCGCCGCGCTGGCCTATTACATGGCCATCCCCATGGCGCTTCACTTCCTTTTGAGCTTCCAGGGCAACGTGGGCGGCGTTCAACAGGAAGCGCTGCCCGCAATCGGAAACTACCTCTCCTTCGTAATGCAATTCCTCTTCGCATTCGGTCTTGCGTTTTTACTTCCTGTGCTTCTCATGTTACTTGAGCGCGCCGGTATTGTTACTAGACAACAACTTATCAGCGCGCGACGATATGCAATAGTCGGTGCTACGGCCGTTGCAGCTGTGTTGACGCCTCCAGATCTAATGAGTCAAGTACTGCTGGCGGTGCCGCTGATCCTTCTGTACGAAGTGGCGATTATCGGGATTTGGTTTACCGAACGGAAGCGTACTAAACAAAGCCAGTCCAATATCATCGAAGCTTAAACGTTATGCCCGTTCAGCCCAATGTATATTGAAAATACCCCCGCACTTGCGTGCAGGGGTAGTCCAAATCGGCGGGAACATGAGTGATTATTTTGCGTGGTCGGCGGTCTTTGCGACGGTGCTGCCTGCCGAACTCACGTCCTTACCGACGCCTTCGACGGTATTGCAGGCGCTGACCATGAGCGCGCCAGCCACGATGATCATGCCGAAAACCTTACGCATAGAACCTCCTTTAGCGTGAACGTCCGGAATGTAATGTCTCGGCTCTATATTCGTTCCGGGTGCGGAACTCGTTGCCGCTGATCTCGCAGGCTAGGCCTGTCGATTTACAGCAAAAGGCCCGAAAACACTGCCGGGGGGAATGCTTTCGGGCCTATGTCGTGGATCGCGAGAGCGGGGGGGGCATAAGACCGCGATCCAAAGCAAGAACTCGGCAATGCGAAGTGAGTTCCCACTGTTGCGGACTTCACCGACTTTTATTCGCCTCAGTCGCGCCCGAGGACGGTGACCGCGATCTCATATGCTCCCGTCATCGGATCGTGATGCAATGGCGCGCGAAGCTGTCGAGACAGCCCTTCGATCACACGCCGATAGCGCGTCGAAAGCAGCTGCTCCAGTGTTTCGCTCTCGACGAAAGCCCGTGAGACGACACGGAACTTGGCTTTCCTATCATCGACTCCCGGCTTCACGGCTACCCGGATTTGCGCAGCGGAGTCGCTGTTCATCGCTAGCTCGATGAGTTCGGTTACAAGAAACGCAACCGCAACCGCCACATCCTGGTTCACCATATAAGGATCGATGTCGAGGGCGATCGACAGGCTTGTCGAGCCATCGGGAGCCGTCGCTCGGATGTTGGAGGATAGCTCTCCGATGACCGAGCGTAAATTGAGGCCGCGATTGTCTTCCATCTCGGCAAAATGATTTCGATGAACGACAGCGAGAGCGTCTACGCGGCGCTGGATCGAGGCATAAGCGGCCGTTGCATCGGGACTGGGCGCGCCGCGTGCGTGAAAGTTGATGAGGCTGGAGATGACCTGGAGGTTGTTCTTGACGCGGTGGTGAACTTCGCGAGTAAGCTTGGTTTGACGCACTACCGCTTCGGCCAGACCGGCTTCGTGCAATGCCACCGTGCGGCTGATCGCACGGAAGGTATCCCCCAGTTCGCGGATTTCCTGCGCCGGCAACGGGCCAAGTTTGCCCGGATCGATGACCTCGCCCGGCGTGTATGACGCCACGCTGGCCCGCAAAAGGCGCAGGGGGCGGATCAGCAGCCGATCGACGATAAACCACGACAGCCCCGCCGCGGCCGCCCACATCAACAGCGGCAACATCAGGGCGACCAGGAACGACGAGGTGATCGGCGCGCTGCGGATACTGGTGCGCAGCGCCAACCCGCCAAGGCCAAGGTCCGTTTCGACGGTTTCGATACGGTCCAAGGGCCCAAGATCCGGGATCGTGGCGAGCTGCAGCGCCTCGTCGTCATGGACCAGCGCACTGGCGAGCGGCATGGCGCGGCTAGCGGGCGCGGCGAGGCGGGCTAGGAACATCTGTGGAAAGAAAACGCGAGCACTTGGGCCGCGGCGGGGGCCGGCCACGGTCAGCACAAGCCCCTTGTCCGGTAACACCGCTGCCGCCACTGCCGTGCCGGAATCGACCGGGGGATTGGCATCGAACGCATCGCCGCACAGCAACCGCCCGTTTCGATCCACGATGGAGAAGCGCGTGCCGGTCGTCGCTTGCTGTGCAAATACGCCCTGAGCGCGGGCACAACTGGGCGCATCGGCAGGGTCCTGCCGCAAGGCGTTCACCGCCACGCGCAACGCCGTCATGTCGCCGATCAATTCGATCGCGATACTCCTGGCGCTTTCATTCGCGGCAATCCGCAAACGGGCACGCGCTTCGGCATCTGCCGTGCGTCCGGTCTGCAGCGTCGCACCGATCGCGATCAGCGCCAGCAGCAGCAGCGCGACGCTCAAGATGATGAATAACTTGGCGCCGGTGGGCAGGCGCGACAGCGCTGACACGGGAGCCATGGCTGCGCGTCGGGTGGAGGAAGAGGCGGCGTCGAGCGTGGAGGCCATGCCCCCTGCTAAGCGAGCTTGTTCAGCAGGTCGAGCAAATCATCCGGAACGTTCTCGTCCACCGTCCGCTGATAAGCAGAGCGCAACGCCGCGCCCATGTCGCGATCCTTGCTCTGAACCTTGGCAGGAGATTTCTTGGAAGACGTTTTCGTGACCTTATCGCTGGGCAATTCCAACATGTCCCCCTGGTGGCCCGGCATGTTCGGGCATCAACGCAACGCTTATGGGACCGCTTTCGTGAAAGCGGTTTGCCCATTCAATCGCCGATGAAACCAAAGTCGCGTTCGTTGGTTCCATCGACGCGCGAAAATTCCGCATGTCCCCGGGGGGCGGGTGGGTTCTTCGACAAACACCGTTGCAAAGCCGCGGACGTAGGCACAGATCAGGCGTCCGCTCAGTATCTCAGGGAGTGAACACCACCCATGTCGCTTGGACAGCAACTCGCACCGCATCTACCTTTCTTGCGGCGCTACGGCCGGGCCCTGACCGGCAGCCAGCATCAGGGCGACAAATATGTTCGCGCCACGCTGGAGGCGATCGTCGCGGCCCCCGATCAGTTTCCGCGCGACGTCGACCCCCGCCTGGGTCTGTATCGCATGTTCCAGGGCATCTGGTCGTCGGCGAACATGGACGGTGAGGAGCAGACGTCGCAAAGCGATGCCGAGGGTACGGAAGCCGTTGCCCGCGCCCGCCTGGCACGGATGACGCCCCTGTCGCGGCAGGCGTTGTTGCTGACCGCGATGGAAGGGTTCACGCCTGAGGACGCGGCGTATCTGATCGAGGTCGATACCAGCGAGGTCGAAACGCTGGTCGGCGAAGCGCTGGCGGAGATCGAGAAGCAGACCCGCGCCCGCGTGCTCATCATCGAGGACGAGCCGATCATCGCGATGGATATCGAGACGATCGTTCGCGACCTGGGTCATGAAGTCACCGGCGTAGCCGTCACGCGCGATGAAGCCGTCGCGCTTGCGATGGAAGATCGTCCGGGTCTGGTACTGGCAGACATCCAACTGGCCGACGACAGTTCGGGCATCGATGCGGTCAAGGACATCCTGGCCGAATTCGAAGTGCCGGTGATCTTCATCACCGCATTCCCGGAGCGCCTGCTGACCGGCGAGCGTCCCGAGCCGACGTTCCTCATTACCAAGCCGTTCCAGCGATCGACGGTCAAGGCGGCGATCAGCCAGGCACTGTTCTTCGACGAGGCGACCATTCCGGCCGCGGTGGCATGACCGGACGCCAATAAAGTTACGGACCCAAAACGGACTTCGGGGGTTTGACGATCATGGCTGATCCAAACGAAACAGTGCATGTGACCACCACCGAAGCCCGTGCGGGCGCGACGCCAGGGATGACGCGTTACATTCTGGGGATCTCGCTTGTGCTCATCATCGCGATCTTCGCGTTCCTCATTCTGCGATAACGCAGCGTCTTTGACGCTCCACTGGCTTTCGCCGGCGAGGACCCTTATCTTGACGCCTCAGGCGGCAACGATGTCCCCGGCTTCGAACGGATTTGCATGACCCAGCCCGCTTCGCGTGACGATGATTACGAAGACGACGACGCGCCGATCGAGCCCGTCGAACACGTCGCGCTATCCGATCCCGAATTCAAGAAACAGCTTGCGCAAGTTATCCCCCATCTGCGCGCGTTCGGCAGGTCGCTGTCCGGCAGCCGCGATCTGGCGGACGATCTGGTGCAGGAGACGTTGCTGAAGGCGTGGGCGGCGCGTCAGCGATTCCAGGCTGGCACGAACATGCGGGCGTGGACCTTCATCATTCTGCGCAACCTTTATTTGTCGCAGATGCGTCGCGCGCGCTTCAAGGGCGAATGGGACGATCTGGTCGCCGATCGGATATTGGCAGCCCCCGCGAGTCAGGATCGCCACGTCGAGCTTGGGGACATGCAGCGTGCGCTGCTGCATCTGCCGCAGCCGCAGCGCGAAGCGCTCATCCTGGTGGGCGCCGGCGGTTTCGCGTACGAGGAAGCTGCGGAAATCTGTCAGGTGGCGGTCGGCACGATCAAGAGCCGGGTAGCCCGTGGCCGTGTCGCGCTCGAGAATATCTTGAGTGACGGATCGCTGCCGTCGCGGCGCGAACACGAGACCGACGTCAACAAGACCGCCCTCGATACGATCATGGGCGAGGTCGACGAACTGAGCCGCGGCCGATAACGCCGCGGCGGTCGTTAGTGGGTAATCCGATCCAGGCGCCGCAACAGCATCAGCAAATCGTCCGGCAATGGCGAGTCATGGAACACACCGCGCAACGACAGCCCGAGAGCATCGGCGGGACGTGGCGTGCGCACGACATAGTCGCCGTGCTTTGCCTTTCCCAAATGATGCTCGTCGGTGACCATGTTGTGTCCAACGACCGGTTACCCAAAATGTTGCGCCCGTCCCGTCGCAGGGCGCGGGAATGTTGCCGGATGTGACCGGCGCGCTGGCGCGGGCGCGAACCGAGGCTCCCTTTCTGGCGCTGCTGCTGGACCGGGAACCGGTGCTCGCGGAGCGGCTGGCGACGGGCAATTTCGATACGAGCTTTACCAGCGCCACCGCCGACATGCCGATTGCCCGGCGTTTGCGGATGGACCGAAGGGCGCTCGCGCTGACCGTGGCGATCGGCGACCTCGCCGGTGCGATGGACCTGACCGCAGTGACCCATGCGCTGAGCGATTTCGCGGATCGTGCGCTGGATCGGGCGATCCGGGCTGCGATCGAGGAGCGTACGCCGGGGGCAGAGCCGCGGGGCTTTGCGGCGATCGCGCTGGGCAAGCAAGGTAGCCGCGAACTCAACTATTCCTCGGACATCGACCCGATCCTGATCTTCGACCCTAAGACGCTGCCGCATCGCAGCCGCGAGGAGCCGGAGGAAGCCGCGGTCCGGATCGGCAAGCGCGTGGTCGAGTTGCTGCAGGCCAGGGATGGCGATGGCTATGTCCTGCGCGTCGACCTGAGACTGCGGCCATCGCCGGAGGTGACGCCGATCGCGCTGCCGGTGGAGGGCGCGATCGCTTATTACGAATCGCAGGCGCTGGCATGGGAACGGGCGGCGTTCATCCGGGCGCGGGCAGCGGCGGGCGATGTGACGTTAGGCCGCTATTTCCTCGATTCCATCCGACCATTCGTGTGGCGTCGTGGCCTGGATTTCGGTGCGATCGGCGAGATCCGCGACCTATCCCGGCGAATTCGCGACCATTATGCGAGCGGGCAGGCATTCGGCCCCGGTTTCGATCTGAAGCGTGGGCGGGGAGGCATTCGCGAGGCTGAGTTCTTCGCCCAAATCCATCAATTGATCCACGGTGGGCGCGACCCTGCTCTGCGGGCGCCGGCGACCCGTGATGCGTTGGCCCAGTTATCGGCCGCCGGGTGGATCGAGGAAGACCATGCGGCGGCCCTCACCGATTCCTATACGTTGCTGCGCACGATCGAGCATCGCGTTCAGATGATCGATGATCGCCAGACGCACACGCTACCTGTGGGCGATGCCCTGGACCGCGTCGCACGGCTGCATGGGGTTTCGGATGGCGAGGCGTTGGTGGCGATGTTGCGAACGCCGGTCGAGCGGGCAGGGGCCATTTACGATGCGCTGGACGAGGGACGACCGGCTGGCCTGCCGCACGATGCACGCGCACTGGGCCGATGGCTGACCGAAGCCGGGTTCGGCGATGGCGATGTGGCCGCCGCGCGGATCGCGGATTGGCGAACCGGCCGGTACAATGCCTTGCGAAGCCCGGCCGCACGCGCGGCGCTGGAAGCGGTGCTGCCGGTGCTGATGCCCGCCCTGGCCGGCGCGCCCGATCCGGCGGCAGCGTTGCTGCGCCTCGACCATCTGCTGGAGCGGTTGTCGAGCGCGATCAATATCCTGCGGCTGCTGGAGGCGCGGCCGGGGCTGGCGTCCTTGTTGGCGACGATCCTCAGCCACGCCGCACCGCTCGCCGATGCGTTGGCGGTGCGGCCGGAACTGATCGACTGGCTCATCGATGCGAGCGCGTTCGAGCCACTGGGCAGCGTCGGTGATCTGGCGACAGAGATGCGCGGCGGCGACCCGCGCGATTACCAGGCGCTGCTCGACCATGTCCGTCGATTGGTCGGGGAGAAACGGTTCGCACTTGGATCGCAGGTGGTCGCCGGGGTTGCCGATCCCCTGGCTGCGGCAGCCGGCTATTCGCGTCTTGCGGAGGCAGCGATCGAGGTACTTGCCGAAGCGACGATCGCAGGTTTCGTCGAGACGCATGGTCGCTTGGCGGACAGCGAGCTGGTCATCCTCGCCTTCGGCCGCCTTGGTGGTGGCGCGCTGACCCATGCCAGCGATCTCGACCTGGTCTATCTGTTCACCGGCAGCTTTGCCGCGGAATCGGATGGCGCCAAGCCGTTGGGGGCGACGCTCTATTACAACCGGCTGGCGCAGCGGATCACCGCGGCGCTGTCGGTGGCGACGGCTGCCGGTCCGCTATATGCGGTCGATACGCGCCTGCGCCCCTCGGGCACGCAGGGGCCGCTGGTGGTGTCGCTGGATTCGTTTGCGCGCTATCAGCGGGAGGAGGCATGGACATGGGAACATATGGCGCTGACGCGCGCCCGGCCCGTGTTCGGTTCCGCCAACGCGCGGGCGGCGGCGGCGGCGGTCATCGCGGACGTGCTGGGCGGTACCCGGCCGGATCGCGACCTGGTCGTCGAGGCGGCGGGCATGCGCAGCGACATGGCGCGGCATAAGCCGCCCGCCGGGCCGCTGGATGCCAAATTGCTGCCGGGCGGCCTGGTCGATCTGGAGTTCGCGGTCCACCTGACGCAGTTGCGGCATCGCACCGGCTTTACGCCTCAGCTGGACACGGCGATCGCCACGTTGATCGCGGCCGGGTTGCTGCCGCCGGCGTTGGCGTCCGCGCATGATCTGCTGACCCGCCTGCTGGTGACGCTGCGGCTCGTCGCGCCCGATGCGGCGGAGCCGCCGCCAGCGACCCGCGCGCTGATCGCGCAGGTGCTGCGGCGCGACGATTGGGACGCCGTGCTTGCCGCCTTTGCAAGCACCCGGCAGGAGGTGCAGGCCGCCTGGGCCGCGATGACAGGAGAGACGAATGGATGACGGTGCGACGATTCCCGCGGTGACGGTCACGCTGCCTGACGGCACGCCGGTTTGGCTTTCCGACCTGCCTCTGCCGGCGGTAATCTATTTCTATCCCAAGGACGATACGTCCGGCTGCACCCGCGAGGCGCAGGACTTTTCGGCGCTCGCCGAGCAATTCGCCGCGGCCGGTGCCAGCCTGATGGGGATCAGCAAGGATACCCCCGCGAGCCACGGCAAGTTCATCGCCAAGCATGACCTGACCGTCAGCCTGGCGAGCGACGCGGACGGCAGCGCCTGCGATGCGTTCGGGGTTTGGGGCGAAAAGCAGATGTACGGCAAGACGTACATGGGGATCGAGCGGGCGACGTTCCTGTTCGGCGCCGATGGACGGCTGGCGAAGGCGTGGCGCAAGGTCCGCGTGCCGGGTCATGCCGCCGCCGTGCTGGAAGCGGTGCACGGCCTGTAGCGCTGCGATCAGCTGCCGAGCACGATCGTCCCCTTCGCCTTCGTGCTGCCATCGCCGGTCAGTTCGAGCCGGAAGGGCTTGTCGTCCTCGGTCGTGCCGGTCAGCCCCTGGCCATCCTGCCGGATGGTGAAGCCCGCCTTGCCGAGCCGTTCCTGGAACCAGGTGCGAACCTGATCCGCGCTGCCCGGACTGGTGAAGGCGAGGCGCAGGCCGCCGTCCTTGCCGGCCGTCGCCATGTTGACGGTATCGATCGTCGATCCCGGATATAGCCGGACGCCGTTCAGGTCGAAATCGGTGGCGTCGAGCTGGATCTTGGGCAGCTTGAACTGTCCCGAGAAGCCGGGAACGTCGACCTTCACCTCGCCCGACTTGCCGTCGATCGAGCCGACCGTGTTGCCGCCATCGGCATTGATCGAGACGGACGTACCGTCCCCGGCGCGGTCGCAGGCGGCGAGCGGCAGCGCCAGGGCTGCGGCGAGAAGGATGGCGCGCGTCATCGGGGCATCTCCTTGCATAGCGGTGTGTATTGATGTGCCAACACACGTAGGCGCGGCAGCGGGATCGTTCAAGCGGGGTTCCGGACGCCGCCGGAAATCGGTAGGGGAGGCCATCGTGAAAACCCTGAACACACCTGCTGCGCCGGTCGACACCGGCGCCGATCCGCTCGCTGCTGCCGGTCCTGCCGGCGCACCGATCGGGTTCGTCGAATTCGTCGCGCTGGTCGCAGCGCTGATGTCGCTCGCGGCGCTCGGCATCGATTCGATGTTGCCGGCGCTGCCCGCGATCGGGACGGCATTGGGGGTCGCGACCGAAAACCAGCGGCAGTTCATCATCACCGCCTTCGTTCTCGGCTTCGGCATCGCGCAGCTGGTCCACGGGCCGCTGGCCGATCGCTTCGGGCGACGGACGGTGCTGCTGTGGGCGATCGGCGGCTATGCCGTCGCCAACGTCGCCTGCGCCATCGCGGGCAGCTTTACCCTTTTGCTCGCCGCACGGGTGTTCGGCGGCGCGATGGTGGCGGCGACCCGCGTCGCGACGGTGGCGATGGTGCGCGACTGTTACCATGGCCGGCCGATGGCGCGAGTGATGTCGATCGCGTTCATGGTGTTCATGATCGTGCCGGTGCTGGCGCCGGCATTCGGACAGACGGTGCTGCTGTTCGCGAACTGGCGCGGCATCTTCTGGGTGGTGGGTGCGCTGAGCATCGGTATCTGGACGTGGTTCTTCATCCGCATGCCGGAGACGCTGCGTGCCGAGGCGCAGCAGCCGCTGTCGATCGCGCGCATCGCGGCGGGGTGGAAGCAGACGCTGAGCGATCGGTGGTCGCTGGGCTACACGCTCGCCTCGACGTCGCTGATGGGCGCGCTGTACGGCTATCTGAATTCGGTGCAGCAGATCATGTTCGACACGTTCGAACGGCCCAAATTGCTGGCGGTGATGTTCGCGCTGACGGCGATGCTGATGGCGGCGGCGAACCTGACCAACGCGCGGCTGGTGATGCGGCTGGGGACGCGCCTCATCAGCCATAGCGCGGTGACCGCACTGGTGGTGCTGAGCGCGATCCACCTGGGCATCGCGCTGTCGGGATACGAGACGTTGGCCGGCTTCGTCGTCCTGCAGGCGCTGACGATGGGCTGCTTCGGCCTTGCGACATCGAACTTCTCGTCGATGGCGATGGAGAACATGGGCGGGATCGCCGGCACCGCATCGAGCGTGCAGGGCTTCACCAGCGTCACCTTCGGCGCGGTCGTCGGCGTGATCATCGGGCAGGCGTTCGACGGGAGTACCGCACCGCTGGCGGCGGGGTTCCTGATCTGCGGCGCGGTCGCGCTGACTGTCGTGCTGGTGACCGAGCGCGGTCGCCTGTTCCGGTCGGCCTGACGCAGCGGCGGGGAACCGCCATCCCGGTCCCGCCGTTCGCACCTCACACATATGGAGGTTGCAATGGGTGGACATCAGGTCATGGGCCATGGCTCGGGCGACGACGGGTATGACGAAGAGGGCTATGACGAGAGCCAGCGCGCCGAGATCCTGGAGGCGACGCGCAACGGCCCCAGCGACGGCACGGTGCTGACCGACCTCAACCCCGACCTCGGCGACGACGATATCGAGGATGAATCGATCGACGACGTCGACATGGATTCGGAAGAGGTCGGCGAAAGCGACGCCAGTGTCACCATGGACGAAGACGACATGGACGAGGACGACGCCCAGGACGATTTCGACGCCGGCACGACCGACGACGAAGAGATCAAGGACACCGACGACACCGCCCTGCGGCCGTGAACGAACCCCGCGGATACGGGCATTCCCCCGTGTCCGCGGACGGAACGATGCGGGAGGGGCGGCGTTCGTGCTGCCTTCCTGTGTATCGGAACAACACCATGCGCCTTCCCAGATCCTCGATCCTGCCGGTCCTTGGCCTTGGCATAGCGCTGGCGGCGAGCGGGTGTTCCAGAGCAGGCACTGCCGAAAACAGCGTGGACGTCGCCGCCGCTGCATCGCGCGCGCAGTCCGACATCGCCAATTATGCAGCCGGGCCGGAGCGTCATGACGCGGCGCCGACACCATCGGCCACCGCCACGCGGGGGCCGACCGGAATGCCGATGGCAGCGCCCATATCCGACGATGCGACGCCGGCGCATGTGGTCCAGCGCTATACCGATGCGCTGGCCGCAAGACGCTATGCCGAGGCGTGGGCGTTGTGGGACGAGAACGGCAAGGCGTCGGGCATGACGGAGGCGGCCTTCGCCGGGAGTTTCGGCAAATATGCCACGTACAAGGCGACCATCGGCACGCCCTTCGACGAGGATGCCGGGGCGGGCCAGCGGTACATCACGGTGCCGGTCGTCGTCACCGGTACGCTGGCATCCGGCGGGCCGTTCCGACTGGAAGGATCGGTGATCCTGCACAAGGCCGCCGACGGGATCGAGAGCGACGATCCGCACGCCCATGCCTGGCGCATTCGCAGCAGCGAGATGAAGCCGCGCCCCGCCACATCCGTGACCGCGGGTCGCTGACCCAGCAATTCCGCCGTTTCGTTCATCTTGGTGACAGGAAGTGTGGCGTGTATGCCACACCTTGGTCGGTTCCTGACGAAAGCTACGGCGCGGCGCAACAAAGCCGTAATCCCGGGGTTTGGACGGACCTGGGTCGATCGACGATGCGTCGTCGCGACCCGAGTTGAGGCAACACAAGGTACTTTCACATGCGTAAGCTCGCCCTCGCGGCCGCCGTTGCGGCCGCGTCCTTTGCCGTCCCCGCCTTCGCGCAGGACATGTCGACCACCGGCACGACCGACACCACCGTCGCCACCGATGCGCAGGTCGACACCGCCCCCAAGGCACCGGATGGCACCCGCGCGTTCGGCATCGAGCCGTACGTCGCCGTGATGGGCGGCTGGGAGCAGTTCGACCGCGAGGCCGTCGCCGGCATCCCCGCACAGCCGCGCGGCTACAAGCTGGACGGCGCGCTGGTCGAGGGCATCGTCGGCGTCAACGTGCCGCTGGGGCCGGTGTTCGTCGGTGCCGAGGGCTCCGTCGCCAAGGGCGTGTCGGGCGATATCGACTGGCAGTACGGCGCCTATGGCCGGTTCGGCTTCCGCGCCGGTGACAGCGGCCTGTTCTACGGCAAGGTCGGTTACCGCTGGAACAACTTCGACAAGTTCGCACCCGGCGTCACCGGCGACCTGAACCGCGACTATCACGCCACGGTGTATGGCATCGGCGCCGAGATCGGCCCGAAGGACATCGGCCTGGGCGGCATCACCGGCAATTCCGGCCTGCGCCTGCGCATGGAAGTGTCGACGTTCGACGATGCGAACAGCTTCCGCCCGATGGCGGGTGTGGTCGCGCACTTCTAAACCATTGCCCGTCAGGGTGACCGAGAGGGCGGGTCTGCTTCGGCAGGCCCGCCCTTTTCGCGTTTAAGCGCCGCTGGGGGCACCTATATTCCCGGTGATGGTCGGACGGGTGAAGCGCAAGGCGGGACTGGCGGAGGCGGCGGCGCGGGCGGCGCGCGATGCCACGGCGCCGCCGTCATGCCCGGTTTGCGGCCGCGCGCTGGGGTCGAAGATGGAGTGGCACCACCTGGTCCCCAAGTCGGAGGGCGGGCGGGTGACCGCCGCCGTCCATCCGATCTGCCACCGCACCGTCCATGCGCTGATCCCCAACGCCGACCTGGCGCGCAGCTATGCCGATCCGGCGGCGTTGCGGGCGCATCCGGGCATCGCCCGCTTCGCCGCCTGGATCGCCGACAAGCCGCCCGATTTCCACGCGCCGACGCGGCGGGGCCGCTGACCCGCCATTACCCTTCGCAGGCGAGGGATGGCGATGGCGGGTCGGGGCCGGGCCCGTGGGGGCGGGCCGGGCCGAAAGTCACGAAAGTCTCACTTGTGAGAGGGGGCGCCGTCAGGCCCGCTCCGGCAGCGGCGGCGTGGGGGCATAGTCCGACCCGCCGAGCAGTTCGGCCGGGCAATCCGCCTGCGCGATATCCTCGAGCGCATCGAGGCTCACGGGCAATTCATGGCGCGCATGATATTGGCGCAGATCGGACCGGCGAGCGCTGACCGCCATGCCGCCGAACGTGCGCGGCATCAGATGGGTGAGCAGATACATCAGCAGGCGATCCGAGGGCACCCGCGTTTCCGAGATCAGCACGTCGTCCTTCCACACGCTGCGCGGTACGCCGTTGATGGCGCGTTCGTAGGCGATCGTCATCAACCGCGGTGCCGCCATCATGAGCGCCTGTTCCCACGCGATGGCAAAGGCGCGGCCGCGGGGATGCGCGCGCAACCGGTAGGCGGAACGCGGCGTCATGCCGACCGCATCGCAGGCCGCGCCGATCGATCCGGTTTCGGCCAGGACGGTGAGGAATTCCCGCTGGCGTTTCGCGGTCCAGCCGTCGTGGCGGCGGGCGAGGGCGACCGGCTGGAAGTCGTGCAGCGGGTCGGTGACAGCGTCGGTGGCGTCGTCGGCGGAAGCGGGGGAATGCGTGTCGGTCATGGCTTGTCTCCTGTCAGGAGCCGCACGACCTAACCATATGGGTTCGTGTAGGACAGGGCGGCGGCGCAGTCCGTCGGTTAGGGCTGACGGATCAGGCTGTTGCGCGCATCTTCGATTGCGATCGGCGGGCTTCGATCCAACACCGGCCCGCACCTTCGCGAATCTAGCCGCCGATCAGGTTGGCGACGGCGGCGAGATCGTCGGCATTCGCGGCCTCTCCCGCAGCATCGGTGATCGTGGCGGCGTTGCCATGCGCGGCATCGCCGCCGCTGGCGGAGCCGGCGATATCCACCGCCGCCCAGAGAATGCCGCCGGCCCAGAGCAGCGCCGCCCAGCGGCTGCGAAAGATGCGGGGCGAGGGCAGCATGGCCGTGGAGGATAGCGGGTCATGGTTGTCGGGCGGTGTCGGAACACGGTTAAGCGATGGGGTGGCGTGCGGCACCGGCGGGGTTGACAGTGTGCCGCAAAAGGTGATGCCATATCATTACATCGTCAGGAGACGTTCGATGCCACGCAAGCGTGCCTTCTCTCCCGCGACCGGCCCGGCCTTCGATGCGCCGCTGTCGGACCTCAACATCACGCCGCTGATCGATGTCATGCTGGTGTTGCTGGTGATGATGATCCTGACGCTGCCGACGGTGCTGCACGAGGTGCCGGTCGACCTGCCGCAGGGCTATGCCCCGCCGAGCGAAACGGTGACGCACCCGCTGGTGCTGGCGCGCGACGGCGGGGTGACGCGGGACGGCGTGGTGTTGAGCGACGCGGCGATGCCGGCGCGGTTCAAGGCGCTGGACGCTGACCGCAAGGCGCTGCTGGTGATGCGCACCGACCCTGAGGCGCGCTACGAGCGCTTCGATCAGGTGCTCAGCGAGGTGAAGCGCGCGGGGATCACGCGGCTGGGGTTCGCGGAGAATGAGGCGTTGGTGGAGTGAGGGCAGGCGGTCGCCAGTGAAGAAGAACGATGCGCCTCATTACATCCGCAATAAGGTTGCCTCTGCCGCTATCGGCGGCCCACTTTAGCGTCTGTCCATTATTAGATTTTAGGACAGGGCGCAAATTTAGACGCTATCTCAACAATTAGGGCGATGGTGGCGAGCAAGTTAGAAACTCCGCCATTCGGTTGCACTGAACAAGCGGTCCAGAAGCCGTCCCTATTTGCGAAAGCCGGAAAGCCATATATGAAGGCGAGGCCGGGTGGTGGAAGCCCGGCCTCTTTAGCGAGATGGTGGTCCGAATTCGCGCGCTTGTGGACAGCGGCATTCGGGCCCCACGCTTTTATCTCACCACATAACGACGAACGCAAGCGGTATTTGCGCTCTACACGCTTGTCCTCGCGGGCTTATTCCAGCTTGATTGGACCAGAAGGTGAACGTTGTGGTTTGGGGGGCGGGGTGGTATAAGCCGGTACAAGCTTCATCGCATCTTCGATACGAAGCTTGGTGGCAGGGGTAGGTATTATGAAGCGGAGCCCGCGGTATCCTAGGCATAGCTTGGCAAAGGCCATTGATATGACAAGGAAACTTTTTTCCGGCGCTCATCAATCTAGAGTGGATGTAGACACCGCCGCGAAGGTTATTGGCTACGCAGGTAGCGGTGGCGGGGCGGCGGCGAGCGCAATAGGCGCGCTGCGGCAATACGGTCTGGTGGACGGTTTGCGTGGCGATCTAGCAGTTAGTGACCTAGCTATGCGCATACTTCAGCCAATGAACGATCAGGAGAGATCAGACGCGATTCGTGAGGCGGCATTAAAACCTGAGCTATTTGCAAAAATATCCAACCAATTCGGTGGGAAATTGCCTAGTTCTGATGAGCCTATTCGGTCTTTCCTCATTCGGGCTGAGGGCTTTTCAACTGGAGGAGCAGACGAATTCATCGGGTCAATCCGAGATACTCTCGGAAGCCTTCCCGAAACCAGCCAGGAGATGAACCTGCTAGGGGATATTTCAGTACCTCCAGCAGCTAACTTGCCGCATGATGAGCCGATGTCCTCTCCGACGCACTCCCAAGTTGAGGCTGTCGGAGAGGTTATGACACTGCCGCTCGGTCAAAATTGCAAAGCCGAGCTAAGGCTGATCGGGGACATTACAGCGGCGTCTTATGGTCGGTTAATCAGGCACTTAGAGCTTCTTCGGGAGATTGCTCTTGAGGAAGAAGTGTAGGATCACTCCGCCGCCACGCCAGCGCGCGAGAACATGTCGCCGCTCTCCAGCAGCCCCAGGTCCTGCTCCGTCGGCCGCACGATCTTCGCCTTCTGGCGCTTGTCGAACGAATCCCAGACGTCGTTCCACTGGCCCTTGGTCGCGGCCTTCGAATATTCGGTGGCGCGCTGTTCGAAGAAGTTGGCGTGCTCGACGCCGTTCAGCATCGGGGCGAGCCAGGGCAGGGGGTGTTCGTCGATCATGTAGATCGGCTTCAGGCCCAATTGCCCCATCCGCCAGTCGGCGATGTAGCGGATGTACTTCTTGATCTCCTTGGGCGTCATGCCGTTGACCGGGCCCATCTCGAACGCGAGGTCGATGAAATTGTCCTCGAGCCGGATCGTCGTCTGGCAGACGTCGGCGATGTCGTCCTTCACCGCCTTGGTCAGGCACTGGCGCTCCTGACAGAAGGTGTGGAACATCTTGATGATGCCCTCGCAATGCAGGCTCTCGTCGCGGATCGACCAGGTGACGATCTGGCCCATGCCCTTCATCTTGTTGAAGCGCGGGAAGTTCATCAGCATCGCAAAGCTGGCGAACAGCTGCACGCCCTCGGTGAAGCCGCCGAACATGGCGAGCGTGCGGGCGATGTCCTCGTCGCTGTCGACGCCGAAGTTCTGCATGTAGTCATGCTTTTCCTTCATCTCGGCATATTCGAGGAAGGCGCCGTATTCGCTCTCGGGCATGCCGATCGTGTCGAGCAGGTGGCTGTAGGCGGCGATGTGCACCGTCTCCATGTTGCTGAACGCGGTCAGCATCATCTTGATCTCGGTCGGCTTAAACACGCGGCCGTATTTCTCGTGGTAGCAATCCTGCACCTCGACGTCCGCCTGCGTGAAGAAGCGGAAGATCTGGGTGAGGAGGTTGCGTTCGTGGTCGCTGAGCTTCTGTGCCCAGTCGCGGCAATCCTCGCCCAGCGGCACCTCTTCGGGGAGCCAGTGGAGCTGCTGCTGACGCTTCCAGAATTCGAACGCCCAGGGGTATTCGAACGGCTTGTACTGCTTGGAGGCTTGGAGGAGGGACATGGGGTTTCGTCCTTGATTAAAACCAGCGGGTATAAAAACTGACGAGCAATGTCGTCGAGGCGATAAGCATTGGTATGGCGATCCAGCGAACGATCCGGCGATCGTCCAGGAAGCCGTGCGCCAACAGATCGGGAAACAGCGTCCCAAACAGCGATAGGCTGGATACAATCCAGTATAAACCGGGGCCGCGGCTCACGGTTGCACGCTCCAGCGCCACATGGCGTGGGCCGAAAAGGCGAGGACGATGGCGAGGCTGACCGCCATGATGCCGACCATGCGATAGACGTAGACGCGTGCCGGCGGTTGCGGACGGCGCAGCGCGAGCAGCAGGCCGGTGCCGACGACGCCGAACACCGCGGCGACGATGAACATGATGAGGCTTTGCAGCGGCATCAGTGGTGCGCCCCGCGCGGCGATGCATCCAATTCAGGGTCGGCTCGTTTCACCCCCGAACCCATCACAGGAGACGTAGCATGCACGATCATAGCAACATCAAGGAGCATATGAAGGTCATCGGCGCCGATGGCGTCCATGTCGGCACCGTCGACCATGTCGATGGCGAGCGCATCAAGCTGACCAAGAACGATTCGCCCAGCACGCAGGACGGGCAGGGCGGCAAGCACCATTACCTGCCCGCCGGCCTGGTCGCGGAAATCGAGGGCGACACGGTTCGGCTGAGCGCGACCGCGCAGAACGCCGTCGACATGTTCGACGAGGCGGAGTGATCCGTTCTTTCCCTCTCCCGACGGGAGAGGGAGGGAGCGCCCGTCAGGGCGCGGGGTGAGGGTGAGTTGGTTCATGCCAGCTCGCCCTTTTTCTGTTCATGGTCACCCTCATCCTTCCCACACGGCTTTGCCGTGCGGGCCCCTTCCTTCTCCCCAAGGGAGAAGGAGATTTGTGCGATGACGCCTTCCAGATTCGTCATCACGTCATTGTTGGCGAAGCGGATCACTCGGTAGCCTTGGCGTTCGATGGAGCGGGTGCGGATGCCGTCGTGTTCGATGGCGGTGGCGTGGGTGTCGCCGTCAACCTCGATGACGAGGCGTTCGGCGAAGCAGAGGATGTCGGCGCGATATGGGCCGACTGGGGCCTGGTGGCGCCATTTCAGGGTCGGGAAGGATTCGCGGAGGGCGCGGAGCAGGCGGCGTTCTGGTTCCGGGGCGTTCTTGCGAAGCGTGCGCGCATGCTGGACGGTGCCCGAAGGCTGGTCCTGATACAGACGCATGTCACCCTCACCCTTCCGCCGCTGCGCGGCTCCCTCCCTCTCCCGGAGGGAGAGGGATTGGTGGTCACCTTACCCCTCTCCCTCCGGGAGAGGGAGGGGCCCGCCCGCGTTAGCGGGTGGGAGGGTGAGGGTGACCTATCCCGTTACTGGCACGCCAGACATTCGTCATAGTCCGTCGTCTCGCCAATCTCGAACTTCGGCGCGCTGATCGTGTTGTCCGCCTCGACCCCGCCGGACCCTGCGAAGCCCGCGCGCTGCACCGACTTGGAGCGCAGGTAATAAAGCGACTTGATGCCGAGCTCCCACGCGCGGAAGTGGAGCATCAGCAGGTCCCATTTCTCGACGTCCGCCGGGATGAACAGGTTCAGCGACTGCGCCTGGTCGATATAGGGCGTGCGGTCGCCGGCGAGTTCGAGCAGCCAGCGCTGGTCGATTTCGAAGCTGGTCTTGTAGCAGTCCTTTTCCTCCGTCGAGAGGAAGTCGAGGTGCTGGACCGATCCGCCATGTTCCAGGATCGAGCTCCACACCGCCTCGCTGTTCTTCGATTTCTCGTTGAGCAGCTTTTCGAGATAGGGGTTCTTGACCGAGAAGCTGCCCGACAGCGTCTTGTGCGTGTAGATGTTGGCCGGGATCGGTTCGATGCACGCGCTGGTGCCGCCGCAGATGATGCTGATCGACGCGGTCGGCGCGATCGCCATCTTGCAGCTGAACCGCTCCATCGCGCCGGTGTCGGCGGCATCGGGGCAGGGGCCGCGCTCGATCGCGAGTTGCATCGAGGCTTCGTCGGCTTGGCCCTTGATGTGCTTGAACATGCGCAGGTTCCACGACTTGGCCATCGCGCCCTCGAACGGCAGCCCGCGCGCCTGGAGGAACGAGTGGAAGCCCATCACGCCCAAGCCGACCGAGCGTTCGCGGCCCGCGCTATAGGCGGCACGCTCCATCCCCGGCTCGTGGCGGTCGATGTAATCCTGGAGGACGTTGTCGAGGAAACGCATCACGTCCTCGATGAAGCCCTTTTCGTCCTTCCACTGGTCCCACGTCTCGAGGTTGAGGCTCGACAGGCAGCACACCGCGGTGCGGTCGTTGCCGAGGTGGTCGACGCCGGTCGGCAGCGTGATCTCGCTGCACAGGTTCGAGGTCGAAACCTTCAGCCCCAGCTCGCGGTGATGCTTGGGCATGTTCGAATTTACGTGGTCGGCGAAGACGATATAGGGCTCGCCGGTCTGCAGCCGGGTCTCGACCAGCTTCTGGAACAGCGAGCGTGCATCGACCGTCGCGCGGATCGCCTGGTCCTTGGGGCTGCGCAGGTGCCATTCCTGTCCGTTGCGGACAGCTTCCATGAAGGCGTCGGTGACGAGCACGCCGTGGTGGAGGTTCAAGGCCTTGCGGTTGAAATCGCCCGAGGGTTTGCGGATTTCGAGGAACTCCTCGATCTCCGGGTGGCTGATGTCGAGATAGCAGGCGGCCGAACCGCGGCGCAGGGAACCCTGGCTGATCGCGAGGGTCAGGCTGTCCATGACGCGGACGAAGGGGATGATGCCGCTGGTCTTGCCATTGAGGCCGACCGGTTCGCCGATACCGCGCACATTGCCCCAATAGGTGCCGATGCCGCCGCCACGGCTGGCCAGCCAGACGTTCTCGTTCCAGGTGTCGACGATGCCGTTGAGGCTGTCGGGCACCGAATTGAGGTAGCAGCTGATCGGCAGGCCGCGGCCCGTGCCGCCGTTCGACAGCACCGGCGTCGCCGGCATGAACCACAGGCGCGAGATATAGTCGTACAGGCGCTGGGCGTGCGCGGCATCGTCGGCATAGGCCGACGCGACCCGGACGAAGAGGTCCTGATAGCCTTCGCCGGGCAGCAGATAGCGATCGTTCAGCGTTTCCTTGCCGAAGTCGGTGAGCAGTGCATCGCGGCTGTGGTCGACCTCGACCGGGTAGGGGCGAGCACGCACGGCCTTGCTGCCGGTGCCGACGGCCTGCGTGGCGGCGCTGGTGGTGGTCGCTTCGATCGTGTCGCTCATCGTATCACCCTGCGTGTCCCTGAAGTCCATCGAAACCGCTCCTTCGTTCTCTAAGTGTTCGAATCGGCGGCGCATTTCCATGATACCACCGTGGCGGCCCAGCGGAGAGAACAAAATGAGCACATCGCGTCGCCGCGGCGTGTCCCGTACCGACGTCCGATATGGGTGCCCGTTCCGTTCACTACCAGCAATTGGGTCCGCCCCCGAACTCAACCCCCACAAATTGTGGCAAAGCGGCCCGGCAGGCAAGGGTGTTAATGATGCGGGGGCGATGCCGTTCCCTCGCCGGCATGGTAACCGCGGCGATGCTGCGCGCACGACGCGTGGACTTCCGCGGGTTTCGTAAAGCGCAAGGGAACAGCGCGGGAACGAAAATTTTTTGACGGCTCCGGCCGCCCCGTCCGGTGGGTGCGGAACGGACGTTTCCGGCGCGCCCGAACCGCCGCCGATCAGTGAAGGACCGGTTGCCCCCGGTCGATGATGCCGCGGCGCAGCGCCTCGGCATAGAGCAGCTCGTTTTCGTGACGTACCTGATCGGACAGGCGGGACATCATGGTTTCCGCCTCTCCGGCAAACCTCGACCAATGTCCCAGCACCGCCGCCGGGGTCCAGCGGACGATGAAGTCGGTCCAGTCCGCCTTCAGCACGTCGAGCGCTTCCGACATGGTCGCGGCATCGTCGGGCGACACGCCGGTGCGGACCGCGGTGACGGTGAGGTCGATCACCTGATCCTCGATACCGAGATGATCGGCCACGCAGACGGCGAGTTCGAGCAACAGCACCGCGGCGGCCTCTGCCGGCCGATCCGGCCGACGGGCGAGCACGACGAGGGCGGCGCATTGCTGCGCGATGCGATCGTGATCGCCGACCAGTCGCGCCCAGGACGTACGGCGGGGGTCCACCAGATCGTTGCCGCGGTATTCGACCATGAGGTGTCAGTCCTGAAGATGCCGGAACGCGCGCATGCTGGTGGCGTCAATGGACGGCGTTGGCAACCCGGACGCGACCGCGCGCACGGTGCGCGCGCCGTGGCGGCGGGTCGATCACACCACGCGGCGCTGGACCCGTGAGGGCTGCAACTGGTTGAGCCGGTCGAGGTTGAACGATTCGGCGAAGGCGAGTCCCGCCTTGCCGTCCTTTGCCCAGGCGACGCGCGCGGCGAACATCTGGTCCTCGATCAGCTCGATCAGGACATCGAGGCCGACCGCCTGGCCGTCGATATCGACGCCATCGATCATCGCGCCGCTCGCCGAGATATTGCGGATGCGCACGTCGCCCTCGTTGCGGCCGATCGCGATGCGGGCGGATCGCAGCATCTTGGTGCGGGGTGCGCGGCTGACCTTGTGACCGACGGCGGCGACCTGTACGACGCCGCCGAGCTGTTCGACGACCTGATCGGCCGGCACGCTGCGGCCGTAGACATAGCCCTGGATGTGGCTGCACCCCAGCCTGCGGATCAGTTCGATCTCGTCCTGTACCTCGACACCCTCCGCGGTGGTTTCCATGCCGAGCGTATCGGCGAGCGTCACGATCGCGCGAATGATCGCGGCGTTGCGGTTGCCGGGCTGCGCGGCGCCGCGCACGAAGCTCTGGTCGATCTTGATCTTGTCGAACGGCGCGTTGCGCAGATAGCCGAGACTGGAATAGCCGGTGCCGAAATCGTCGAGCGCCAGGCGGACGCCGATGCCCTTCAGCGCCTTGAACATCGCATCGGTCGCGCCGGATTCGTCGAGGAAGACGCCCTCGGTAATCTCCAGTTCGAGCCGGTCGGCAGCCAGGCCGCTATGCGCGAGCGCCGAGGTGACGAGGGCGGGGAAGGCCGGATTGGCGAACTGGATCGGCGAGACGTTGACCGCGACGCGCACGGCGCGCGGCCAGCGCGCGGCCTGGACACAGGCGGTGCGCAACACCCATTCGCCCAACGCCTCGATCAACCCGCATTCCTCGGCGACCGGAATGAAATCGGCGGGCGAGATCGGGCCGCGAACCGGGTGGTTCCAGCGCAGCAGCGCCTCGTAGCCCGCGATCTGCGTCGTCGCGGTCGACACCACCGGCTGGTAGCCGAGTTCGAAGCCGCCTTCGCCAAGCGCGGTGCGCATGTCGTCCTCGAGCGCCTTGCGGCTCCTCGCGCCGGCCAGCATGTCCTCGGAATAGAAGCGGTGGACGCCGCGCCCGTCGGCCTTCGCGGCGTAGAGTGCGAGGTCGGCGTTGCGGATCAGCTCCTCGGCATCCTCGCCATGCTGGGGTGCGATGGCGACCCCGATCGAACAGCCGATCGTCACCGATGCGCCGGCAATGAAATAGGATTGCGACAACGCGGCGATCAGCGCCCGCGCCAGCGTCGCCAGCGTGTCGCGATTGTCGATGCCGGGGAGCAGCACCTGGAATTCGTCGCCACCGAGCCGCCCGACCAGGCCGGCATCGCCGACGCCGCGCTGCAATCGTTGCGCGACCTGCTTGAGCAGCGCGTCACCTGCCTGATGTCCCAGCGTGTCGTTGACGGCCTTGAACCGGTCGAGGTCCATCAGGAACAGCGAGGCGGGGCGATAGGGCCCGACCTGCTGCTGCAACGTCTTGTCAAGGCTGGCGCGCATCCGCTGGCGGTTGGCGAGGCCGGTGAGCCCGTCGAACAGGGCGAGGCGGGTGATCTCCGCATCCGAGCGGCGCTTTTCGGTGAGGTCGCTGCCCGAGCCGATGAAGCCCTGGAAACGGTCGAGTTCGTCCACCACCGGGCGGCCGGAGATCGACCACCACCGTTCCGTCTCGTCCGCTCCGTCCATCTCCTCCGCCCCGTCGACGGCGCCGGCTGCGCAGACGGTATAGTCCGAGAACGAGGTGCGCGAGGAAAGGTGGAAGGCCAGCGTGCGTTCGGTGCCGGGGGCGGCGCTGTCCATCCGGAACACGTCGGTCAGCAACCGGCCGACGGGATTGCGATGGGCGGCGGCGAGTTCGGTGGCGACCTTGGCCGACAGATAGGTGAGGCGGCCATGCCGGTCCGCTTCCCAGAACCAGCCGGTGCCATGGCCTTCGAATTCGGCGATCATCTTTGCCGCGAGGCGACCATCGCGCGATTCCGCGGCGCGATCGTGGGCGCGGGCGGCGTCGATCCGTGCGAGACGCAGCGTCGCGACGACGACGCAGGTGAGGAAGGCACCGGCGACGATCGAGGGCAGGACGCTGGCCGACAGGATCGGGATCATCAATACCAGACCGCCGCCGAAGCCCAGGATCGCCGCGCGGACCGGATGGAGGGTGATGACGGTCATGCCGATCGCGCCGGCGACGGCGACGGAGCAGCCGAGCTGGATCGCGCCATGCGGCAGTCCCGATGCGGCCCAGAGCAGCGACGCCAACGCGGCGGCGATCCCGGCCGCCGCGATCATGAGGCCGCGCGTGCGCAGGTGCGATGCCCATTCGCGCGAGCGTCGCGCCGCCAGCATGGCGTAGACGCTCAGCGAGGACATGAGCAGCAGCAGGGCGGTCGTACCGACTTCGATCAGGGTACGGGTGGGGCCGGCAAGCGTCGCGCCGATCAGCACCGCGCAGGTGATGCCCTGCGCGATCAATGCGAACGGCCAGATCGCGAGGACGGCGGTAAGGCGCGTGGCGTGCAGCCGGACCTGATCGTCGGACGCATCGCCATGCAGGCCCAGCAATTGCCATATGGACGCCGTGAAGCGCCCCGTATCCGACTGCGAACGTGAAACCAGATACGGCATGCACCGATGATTACGCGACGATAGTTGAGAAAGTGCTGCGATGACTGGGAATTTCGTCGGTGCGCGGCGCATGCTTGGCGGGCGCACGGGCTCGTCCTAAAGGCGGACGCAAAGGAGCATCGCCCGTGACCACGACTATCCGCGCCGCCGACCTGATCGAGAGCGTCGCCGACGCGTTGCAGTTCATCAGTTACTATCACCCGATGGATTACATCCGCGCGCTGGGCGAGGCGTATGAGGCGGAGCAGAGTCCGGCGGCCAAGGATGCGATCGCGCAGATCCTGACCAACAGCCGGATGTGCGCCGAGGGGCATCGGCCGATCTGCCAGGATACCGGCATCGTCACCGTCTTCGTCAAATGGGGGCAGGATTGCCGCCTGGACGGCGACCAATCGTTGCAGGCGGTGATCGACGAGGGGGTGCGCCGCGCCTATCTGCACCCCGAAAACAAGCTGCGCGCGTCGATCCTGGCCGATCCCGCCTTCACCCGGCGCAACACCAAAGACAACACGCCGAGCGTCCTGCACGTCGAGATGGTGCCGGGGGCGAAGGTGTCGGTCGACGTCGCGGCCAAGGGGGGCGGGTCGGAGAACAAGTCGAAGTTCAAGATGATGAACCCCAGCGATTCGATCGTCGACTGGGTGCTGGAGATGCTGCCGCAGATGGGCGCGGGGTGGTGCCCGCCCGGCATGCTGGGCATCGGCATCGGCGGCACCGCGGAAAAGGCGATGCTGCTCGCCAAGCAATCGCTGATGGGCGCGATCGACATGGGTCAGCTGAAGGCGCGCGGCCCCCGGAACGACATCGAGGCGCTGCGCATCGAGCTGATGGACAAGGTCAATGCGCTCGGCATCGGTGCGCAGGGGCTGGGCGGGCTGTCGACGATCCTCGACGTCAAGATCCTCGACTGGCCGACGCATGCGGCATCGAAGCCGGTGGCGATGATCCCCAATTGCGCCGCGACGCGCCACGCCCATTTCACACTCGACGGCAGTGGGCCGGTGTATCTGGAGGCGCCGAAGCTCAGCGATTGGCCGCAGGTGAACTGGACGCCCGACACGGCGGCGATCCGCGTCGATCTCGATACGCTGACGCCCGAGGTGGTGGCGACGTGGAAGCATGGCGACCGGTTGCTGCTCAACGGCAAGATGCTGACCGGGCGCGATGCGGCGCACAAGCGGATCGCCGACATGCTGGCGAAGGGCGAGGCCCTGCCGGTCGATTTCGCGGGTCGCGTGATCTATTACGTCGGGCCGGTCGATCCGGTCGGCGAAGAGGTGGTTGGGCCGGCGGGGCCGACGACGGCGACGCGGATGGACAAGTTCACCCGCATGATGCTCGACCAGGGGCTGCTCGCGATGGTCGGCAAGGCCGAGCGCGGCCCGGCGGCGACCGAGGCGATTCGGGAGGCGAAGAGCGCCTATCTGATGGCGGTCGGCGGGGCGGCCTATCTGGTCGCGCGTGCGATCAAGGGCAGCAAGGTGGTCGGCTTCGAGGATCTGGGCATGGAGGCGATCTACGAATTCGAGGTCAGCGATTTTCCCGTGACGGTCGCCGTCGATAGCGAAGGGCAGAACGTGCACCAGCTGGCACCGCTGGTCTGGCGCGAGAAGATCGCGCGGGAAGGGCTGCTGACGCCGGCGTGATCGGGGCGGCGCCCGACCGGCGCCAGACCGGCAGGGCGTCGCGCGGCGGAACGGCCACGGCGGCGGGCGGTTGGTGCAGATGATCCATCCACTACCGGGACGAGCCATCATGAAAGTCATCCTTGCCGCCGCGCTGCTGCTGCCGACCGCGGCGCTGGCGCAAACGGCCACCACGGCGCCCCTGCCCGCGCCGGCACCCGCCACGTCGCAAGCCGGCGGCCTGCTGGGCCGGGCCGGCGGTTTGTTGGGCGGCGGCCTGCCGCAGGTCGGATCGATCGGGGCGGGCAATGCCGCGGGTTTGCTGGGCTATTGCGTCAAGAACAAGCTGCTCGGCGTGGTGGACAGCGCCGGTGGCGCGACCGCGACCAATGGCACCAACAGCGGAGCGGCGGGTATCCTTGGCCGGCTGACCGGCAAGCCAGGGGTTGCGACGTCGCCCGGTTATGCCGCCGGCCAGTCCGGGCGGGTATTGGGTGGCGGCGGCCAGTCCCTGTCGCTCGACAGCCTGCGCGGGCAGGTGAAGTCGCAGGTCTGCAACGTGGTGCTGAAACGGGCGCAATCGTTCCTGTAGCGCTGGCCTGTAGGCGCCGGATGCGCGCGGGTAGGGCAAAGGACCGTGCCGGCGCGTCCCGGAAATGAGAAGAGGGCGCCGGACGCCTCCCGGCAGCCCGACACCCCCTAAACATGGTCAGCGGCCGGAGAGCTCCAGCCCGGGAGACCATGAAGCCTCTGCAACCCTCGTCATGCCGTTGACTGGGGGAGGATACCCCCCGGCACGATTTAAACGGGTCCTAGAAGCGAGTCCCCCGAACGAACTGAACCGACCCCCTTGCTGAACCATGAGACATCGGATCACCTCCTTTCGCTTGTGTTAGCCAAGTGACCGGTAGCCCGGCCACACCCGCAATGTGCGCATCGGCGGGGGGACATGCAAGACTTGAATTACACGCGTTCCGGCGCGAGGATCGTCGCCCGCCGTTGCCGCGAATCAGCCGCGGCAATCCTCGGTAACGCGTTCGATTTCCGCCCATGTCGGGATCACTAGCGTCCCGCCGCCGGCCTGTTGAATCACGAACCGTCCGCGGCTGAAGCCCATCGCATCGAGCAGGCCGTCGTTGGGCGCCAAAACGGCGGCGACATAGGCCGGGGCGCCCCCGGTCGGTTGCACCGGCACCGCCCGCGTCAGGCTGGTGGTGCGGACGGTCAGGGGGGCGGCGATGCTGCCGGCGACGGACAGGAACATCTGGCGACGATCGGCGTCGCACCGCAACGTCAGGCGGGCATCGCTGCCGGCCGGCCCGAACAAGGCGATACTGCCACGGCCGTCCTGCCGGTAACTCCACGTACCGGGCGTCAGCGGCCAGTCGCGCCAGTCGCTGGATGCAGCGATGACGGGCGGTGGTGCAGGCCGGGCGACCGGCGCTGGCGACGGAGCCGGCGGCGGCGCGACGGGCTGGGGAACGCAGGCGGTCAGCAGCGCGCCCGACGTGGCGATGGTCATGATGAGGCGGTGGGTAGCACGCATGCCGCGGCTTATGCGGGAAGGGGACCGGCGTCTCAACCCGTCGCGGCAGGGAACCGGCGTGGCCATCGGTCGGTTCACCCGCGTATCAATCAGGAGTATCCGATGTCGACCGAACCGCAGACCACTGCCACCCAGTTGCTCGTCCAGGCAAACGTCGCCCATTCGCTGAAGGTGGAGAGCCGTGACGGCGACCAGGTCGGCTCGGTCTATGCGCTGATGGTGCACAAGGGGTCGGGGCGGTCGACCCACGCGGTGCTGAGCCTCGGCGGGTTTCTGGGCATGGGCAAGAGCTTCTACCCACTGCCGTTCGAGCTGCTGCAGTTCGATCCGGTGCGCGACCTGTACGTCGTCACTATCGATCGCCGCATGCTGGAAGGCGGGCCGAGCTGGGCCAACAACGCGCCGGTTTTCGACCAGGCCTATGCGGATCGGGTCGCGAGCTATTACGGCGTGAGCGCGACGAACCTGACCACCGGCTGAGCGGGCTGGAACGACCCCGCCGGGTGCGTCGCCCTGACGCATCGGGCGTGCTCATCGCACGGCGGGGCCAAAAGGGTGAAGGAATAGGCGCCCTATACCCTCAGCGGCCGCGCCGGCCGCCCATGCGTATCTTCGATGCCTTGCCGTAACGCGTCTTGCGGGTGCCGGGCTTGCCTTCGTTGCTGCGTCCCATGATCGGCGCCTTTTGCTCGTCCACGGGCAGTCCGAGTTCCTCGTTTTCCAGCTGCCGGATTTCGTCGCGGAGCCGACCGGCGGTTTCGAATTCCAGGTCCGATGCCGCCTTGCGCATCTGCTTTTCGAGGTCCTCGATATAGGCGCGCAGATTGTGGCCGACCATGTGCGGACGGTCCTCGTCGATCGGGATGGTGACCTGATCGCCCTGGCTGACATGCGCGATGATGTCGCCGATGTTGCGCTTGATCGTCGTCGGGGTGATGCCGTGAAGGGCGTTATATTCCTCCTGCTTCTCACGCCGGCGCGCGGTTTCGTTCATCGCGCGCTCCATCGAGCCGGTAATCCTGTCGGCATACAGAATGACACGCCCATCGACATTCCGCGCGGCCCGCCCGATCGTCTGGATCAGCGACGTTTCGGAACGCAGGAAACCTTCCTTGTCTGCATCGAGGATCGCGACCAGCCCGCATTCGGGAATGTCCAATCCCTCGCGCAGCAGGTTGATGCCGATGAGGACGTCGTAGACGCCGAGCCGCAGGTCGCGGATCAGCTCGATGCGCTCCAGCGTCTCGACGTCGCTATGCATGTAGCGGACCTTGATGCCCGCCTCGTGCATATATTCGGTGAGGTCTTCGGACATTCGCTTGGTGAGCGTCGTCACCAGCGTGCGATAGCCCAGAGCGGTGGTCGCCTTGCATTCCTGGATCAGGTCCTGGACCTGTTCCTCCACGGGCCTGATCTCGACCGGTGGGTCGATCAGCCCGGTGGGGCGGATCACCTGTTCGGCGAAGACGCCGCCCGTCTGCTCCATTTCCCAATTGCCGGGCGTCGCCGAGACGCTGACGGTCTGCGGCCGCATGGCGTCCCATTCATTGAAGCGCAGCGGGCGGTTGTCGATGCACGAAGGCAGGCGAAAGCCATATTCGGCAAGCGTGATCTTGCGACGATGATCGCCCCGCGCCATCGCGCCGATCTGCGGCACGGTCTGGTGGCTTTCGTCGACGAACAGCACAGCGTTTTCGGGAAGGTATTCAAACAACGTAGGGGGCGGCTCGCCGGGCAGGCGGCCGGTGAGGAACCGACTGTAATTTTCGATGCCGGCGCAGCTGCCCGTGGCGGCGATCATTTCGAGATCGAAATTGGTGCGCTGTTCGAGCCGTTGCGCTTCGAGCAGCTTGCCCTCGGCGACGAGTTCCTTGAGGCGTTCGGCGAGTTCGTGTCGGATCGCGTCGCCCGCCTGCTTGAGCGTCGGGCCGGGCGTCACGTAATGGCTGTTGGCGTAGACGCGGACGCTGTTGAGCGAGGCGACCTTCTTGCCGGTCAGCGGATCGAATTCGGTGATATCCTCGATATCGTCGCCGAAGAAGCTGATCCGCCACGCGCTGTCTTCGTAATGCGACGGGAAAATCTCGAGCGTATCGCCCTTCACGCGGAAGTTGCCACGCTGGAAGGCGGCGTCGTTGCGCTTGTATTGCAGCGCGACCAGCTTGCGTACGATCTCGCGCTGGTCGACGGCATTGCCCTTCTTGAGGTCGAAGATCATTGCCGAATAGGTTTCGACCGACCCGATACCGTACAGGCACGACACCGAGGCTACGATGATGCAATCGTCGCGTTCGAGGAGGGACCGGGTGGCCGAATGGCGCATCCGGTCGATCGATTCGTTGGTCGACGATTCCTTTTCGATATAGGTGTCCGACCGCGGCACGTAGGCCTCGGGCTGATAATAGTCATAGTAACTGACGAAATATTCGACGGCATTGTCGGGAAAGAAGCTCTTGAACTCGCCGTAGAGCTGCGCGGCGAGAATCTTGTTGGGGGCGAGGATGAGCGCGGGGCGCTGCAATTCCTCGATCACCTTGGCCATGGTGAAGGTCTTGCCCGATCCGGTGACGCCCAGGAGGACCTGATCCTTTTCGCCGGCGCGCGCGGTGGCGGTCAGTTCGGCGATCGCCGTCGGCTGGTCGCCGCTGGGTGCGTATTCGCTGACCAGCTTGAACGGGCGCCCGCCCTCCACCTTGTCGGGACGGGCAGGGCGGTGGGGGACGAAATTCTCGCCGGTTTCGGGCTCGGCAAGGCTGGTGCGGATCTGGATGGCCATATCGGGAACGAATATGGGGCCGTCGGCAAGCGACGGCAATGCGCCGCCAAAGCTTTGCTTTGGTTGACCGAGCCGCGCCGGGTTCATAATGCGATCCCTTCGCAAACAACCCGAAGCCCCCGATCGATGACCGACGCCGTTCAAAACATGGGGCGTAGCCCCGTCACCCTGCCCGAGACCAAGGCGTTCGCCAACGTCAAGGTGTTGTGGGTGCGCCACTGGAACGACCGGCTGTTCAGTTTCGCGGTCGAGCGGCCGGCGAGCTTCCGCTTCCGGTCGGGCGAATTCGTGATGATCGGGCTGCCGGGCGATGGTGACGGCGCGAAGCCGATCATGCGCGCCTATTCGATCGCGTCGCCGCATTACGCCGAGGAACTGGAGTTCCTGTCGATCAAGGTCGAGGACGGCCCGCTGACGTCGAAGCTGCAGCTGATCGAGCCGGGCGACGAGGTCTATATGGGCAGGAAGCCGACCGGCACGCTGGTCACCGACGCCCTGGTCGGCGGCAAGCGGCTGTTCTTCTTTTCGACGGGCACCGGGCTGGCGCCGTTCCTCAGCCTGGCGCGCGATCCCGACGTCTACAGCATGTTCGATCAGGTGATCCTGGTCCATTCGGTGCGGCAGGTCAGCGACCTTGCCTATCATGACGAATTGCAGGCGCGGCTGGCGGAGGATCCGCTGGTATCGGACGAGGCGCAGCAGCAGTTCCACTATATTCCGACGGTGACGCGCGAGCCGTTCCGCACGACGGGGCGGATCGGCGACCTGATCGAAAGCGCCGCGCTGTTCGGCGATCCGGTGCAGGGGGCCAAGAAGCTCGATCCCGAAACGGACCGGATCATGCTGTGCGGGAGCATGGCGATGATCCGCGAGACGGCGGCGATGCTGGATTCGATCGGATTCGAGGAAGGGTCGAACGCCAAGGCCGGGACCTATGTGATCGAGCGCGCCTTCGTCGACTGACGCCACGAACAGGGGGTGCGGGGCGCGGGTTCGGGTTCGGGTTCCGCTCCGCACCCCCTTCCGCTAGGGCATCGCCATGCCAGACCAACGCATCCGCCGGTGGACGCCCCATCGATTCCGCGCCTTGCTGCGATCGCGCGGACCGACCAGCGTGCGGTTCCGGCGGCGGATCGCGGTCATCACCGGCGCGATCGCGATCGGGATCGTCGCGGTGCTGTTCGCCGAGGCGTCGGACGAGATGGGGCTGCTGTTCAGTGGCTATGCGCGGCGCTGGCATTGGCTGCCGCTGGTCACCACGCCCCTGGGGTTCATGGCGCTGGTCTGGGTGACGCGGCGGGTCGTGCCGCTGGCCCGCGGATCGGGCATCCCGCAGGTGATGGCGGCGCGCGCCGACCCGCAGGCGGCGATCGGCGGCCTGATCGCGGTGAAGACGGTGGTCGGCAAGGTCGTGCTGACCATGGGTGCGGTGCTGTGCGGTGCCAGCGTCGGGCGCGAAGGGCCGACGGTGCAGATCGCCGCGGCGGTGATGGGCGTCAGCCACCGCCTGTTGCGCGTGCCGTTGCAGGGCGCGGTGGTGATCGCCGGCGGGGCGGCAGGTGTCGCGGCGGCGTTCAACACGCCGCTGGCGGGGGTGCTGTTCGCGATCGAGGAACTGGCCGCCGCCTACGAACAGAAGGTGACGCTGCTGGTGCTGTCGTCGATCGTCATCGCCGGCATGGTCGCGCAGACATTGTCGGGGGACTACATCTATTTCGGTGCCATCGGCGCGCATATGCCGCTGGCGAGCGCCTTGCTGGTGGTGCCGGTCGCGGGGCTGGCGGGCGGTGCGTTCGGCGGGCTGTTTTCGCGCATCGTCCTTGGGCTGGCGAGCGGGCGGCATGCGGTGACGCGGTGGAGCAAGGCGCATCCGGTCGCGTTCGCAGGGCTGTGCGGCGTGGCGGTCGCCGTGCTGGGCGTGTTCACCGCCGGATTGACCTGGGGCACCGGCTATTCCGCGGCGCGGGCGATGATCGTCGGCGTCGATGCACCCTTGTGGTTCGGGCCGGCGAAGGCGCTGGCGACGCTGGCGACCGCGGTGGCGGGATTGCCGGGCGGCATCTTCGCGCCCAGCCTGGCGGTGGGCGCCGGCGTCGGCAACCTGTTGCACGCGGTGTTCCCGAACGACCCGGCGGGGCGGTGGTGATCCTGGGCATGGTCGCCTATTTCGCCGGCGTGGTGCGGGCGCCGCTGACGGCGGTCATCATCCTGTCGGAGACGACGGCGAGCCGCGGCCTGCTGCTGCCGATGTTCGCGACGGCATTCCTGGCGGATTGGGCGAGCCAGCTGGCGTGCCGCGAGAAGCTGTACCATGGGCTGGCGCAGACGTTTCGGTAGCCTGTCCGTCATTCCCGCCTGAGCGGGGATGACGGTTGGGGATCAGCGCAGCGCCTTTACCGCGGGCGTGTCGAGACAGCGAAGGATCGCATCGCGGGTGGGGACCGGCGGCAATTGGACGAAACCCACCGGGGGGACGACCGGCGGCACATATCGCGGCACCTCGAACGGCACGCCGATCCGCTCGGCGGTAAAACCCGTGCCGCCGGTGCAGCGCATCGCCGCCGCCAGCATACGCGGCGGCGTGTCGTAGCCTTCGTACGACAGGCGGAACGTACCCCAGTGGATCGCCATCGATCGCGCGGCACCGAGGCGCTGATGGATGAGCGCAGCTTCCGCCGGGCCGACATGGCTGCCCGAACTCATCTGGCCGGGGGCGAAGCGGAACGCGCCGATCGGGATCATCGCGAAGCGGATCGGACCATAGGCGGCGGCTTCGGCGGGCCACAGGCCATCGCCGAAGCCGGTGTCGCCGGCGAAGAAGATGTTGCCGCCGCCCGGCAGCGCGACGACGAAGCTGGACCAGAGTGCGCGGTTGCGGTCGGTGAACCAGCGGCTGCCCCAGTGATGATTGCGGGTGATGAAGATGCGCGCCCGGTCGCCGGGACACCAGCTGTCGGGATCGCAGCGGATGTCGGTGCTGGTGTCCTGGAGTCCCGCCGCGGTCAGTGTCGCATTGCCACCCCAGTCGAGTGCCATCGCCCTGGCGCCGGTCTGGCCGATGACGCTGTCGTTGCCGAGGCTGGTGACGATCTGCGGATGGTCGCGCAGCCACAACCGCTTCAGCGTCGCCTGATCGAGGTGGTCGTAATGATTGTGGCTGACCAGCACGAGGTCGATGCGCGGCAGGTCGTCGAAGGCGATGCCGGGGGCGGCCACACGTTTCGGCCCGAACCCGAGCGGACCGGCGCGATCCGCGTAGACGGGATCAGTGAGGATGTTGAGGCCTTGCGTCTGGATCAGCACGCTGGCGTGGCCGATCCAGGTGACCACCATGCGGTCGCCGTCGATCCGGGCGGCGGGTTTCGATGCGGCGACCGGCACAGCGGTCGGCCAGACCGGGCGACCATCGCTGCCGGTCAGCTGTCGCCAGAGGAAGCCGGCGCGGCCGCCGCCGCCCGGCGTGCGCGTCGTATCGGCATCGCCATCGGGGTTGAAGAAGCGCGCGCCATCATAATGGTCGGTCTCGCCGCCGCGATAATAGATGCGATCGAGGAACCGCGGGACGATCGTCATGACAAGGCCGGCGGCCACGACCAGCGCCACCAGGATACCGCCGATGATCTTCAGAACGACTGACACGGACATCCTTCGGTATTGACACAGATCAAGGCGATCGAGTGCCGCGTGATCGGCGCCGGGTCAATCCGGCACGCTGCCCTTGCGCGAACCTTCGGTCCGGGTAGCATCGCTTCGCTACGACAGGGGGTTCCATGCGCCGCATAATTCAAGGCTTTTTGTTGGCCGCCACCGCGCTGGCGATCGTACCGGCCGCGGCCAGGACGGTGCGGGTCGAGGAGGTGTCGCTGGAACAGGCACAGGCGGCGATGACGGCGGGCAAGACGACCGCCGCCGACCTGACCCGCGCCTATCTCGACCGGATCGCGGCGATGGATCGCAAGGGGCCGACCCTGCGCAGCATCATCACGATCAACCCGGATGCGCTGCGCCAGGCAAAGGCGCTGGACGACGAGCGCCGGGCGGGGCGGGTGCGCGGCCCGCTGCACGGCGTGCCGGTGCTCATCAAGGACAATATCGAGACCGCGGACCGGATGGCGACGACGGCGGGCAGTCTGGCGCTGAAGGACAATGTCACCGGCCGCGACGCGCCGGTGGTGGCCGCGCTGCGCCGCGCCGGCGCTGTGATCCTGGGCAAGACCAACCTGTCGGAATGGGCGAACATCCGTTCCACGCATGCGATGAGCGGCTGGAGCGCAATCGGCGGGCTGGTCCGCAATCCCTATGCGCTGGATCGCACTGCCTGCGGATCGTCATCCGGATCGGGTGCGGCGGTGGCGGCGAGCTTCGCGGCGGCGGCGGTGGGGACGGAAACCGACGGTTCGGTGGTCTGCCCGTCGTCGATCAACGGGCTGGTGGGGCTGAAGCCGACCTTGGGCCTGATCAGCGGCGTGCATGTGGTGCCGATCAGCCATTCGCAGGACACGCCGGGGCCGATGGCGCGCAGCGTACGCGATGCCGCGCTGCTGTTGCAGGGCATGGTGACGCGCGCGGATGCACCCGACTATGCCGCCGGCCTGTCGGTCAGCGCGCTGTCCGGCGTGCGGGTTGCGGTGCGGCGGCCGGAGGGCCTGCCGGCCGAGGTGGCGGCGCGCTTTGACGCGGCACTGGATGTGATGCGGGGTGCCGGCGCGATATTGGTTGAGGTGAAGGCGCCCAAGCTCGACGGGATCGGCGATGCCGAGTTCACGGTGCTCAAGACCGAGTTGAAGGCGGACCTCGACGCCTATCTGGCGACGACGCCGCCGGTGGTGACCACGCGGACGCTGGACCAGCTGATCGCGTTCAATCGTGCGCATGCAGCGGACGAAATGCCGTTTTTCCAGCAGGAGATCTTCGAGGCGGCGGCAAAGACCCGGGGCCTCGACGATCCGGCGTACAAGGCGGCGCGGGCGAAATCGCTGCGCCAGGCGAGCGAGGCGATCGACGGCATGCTCCGCAGCGCCGGCGCGGCCGTGCTGGTGGAGCCGACCTATGCCGGGGCGTGGCTCAGCGACCCGGTCTATGGCGATCAATATAACGGACCGTCTTCGTCGGAACTGCCGGCGATCGCCGGCTATCCCAACCTGACCGTGCCGATGGGACTGGTGAAGGGATTGCCGGTCGGCCTGTCGTTCATCGCGACGCGGAACGGCGAGGCGAGCGTGCTGGGCGCGGGCTATGCCTACGAACAGCGGGCGCGGGCGCGGGTGGCACCGCGGTATCTGCCGCAGGCGGATGTGGGGGAGGGGCTGGCCGGGCGGTAGGACGCCATGTCCCTAAACGGGGAGGGGGCCGTTTGCGTGGCGACGCGTGGTGGAGCCGCCGCGAACGATGGCTCTGCCGGGCGACGTCTTCGTCAACGCGCTGCGGCGGGACCGTCCCGGCCGGAGGGGGAATGCGTGCTCGCCCACCGCCGGGCGAAGCGTGCCTGCCACAGCATCAGTAGCGGGACCGCGCCAAGTTCCATGCCGAAGCCGAAGACATGCCCCGCGGAGGGCGCGCCGACGCCGAGCAGCGACACGACACGGGCAAGGCCGCCGCACACGACCAGCGCGCCGAGCAGCCGGAAACGCGGCCCGCTGCTTTCGATGTGCGGTACGCAGGTCGCGAACGCGATGCCGACCGCGAAGAAGATCCCAGAAATATACCGGAAATGGCTGTCGAGATCGACCGGGATCACCGGCGGATGGCCGAGGAAGCCCGGGCCGTGGAGGACGCTCTGCCCGCCGACGAGGAGGGGCACGAGGCAGGCGAGCGCGACCACCGCCTGCAGGATGCGGCGTTCGAAGGCGACGGTCACGACAGAATCTCCTTGCGGACATGGATCGCGCGCAGGCTGACCCGCACCTCCCACATGAAGGCGGTGAGGCAGCAGATCAGCAGCGCCACCGCGACGATGAACACCAGCGCGATCCACGTGCCGATGTGGAAGCTTGCGATGTTGGCGATGAACAGCAGGGCGATCACGATGCACGCCATGACGGCGCTCGAGACGGCGAGGAACAGCGCGGCGTTGATGATCGACATGCGTTCGTCGAGCAGCTTCAGTTCCCATACGTACCGTTGCCGGTCGGCGCCCTCGCTGCTCAGCACGCGATCCTCCAGCGCCCGCGCCCGGTCGATGACCCGTGCCAGCCGCCCGGCGAGGACGTTGAGAATCTGGCCGATGGCCGCCAGCATGAATACGGGTGCCAGCGACAGCTGGATCGTCTGGGCGATCGTCGAAACCTGGAAGAACGTCGGCATGGCGCGCATCATAGGTCGGTTCGCGCAGTGCGATAGGGTGCACGGGTGGCCGCATTCTGCACCGGTTGGTAACGCATCATCGCTAGTCGAGGCCGCGTGACCAAGCCGATGTTCCTTGCCGATTTTCAGCGTCTGCCCCCGGTGGCCCGCGGCAGCATCGCCGATGGTCTGGCGGGGGCGATCGACACCGTGGCTGCGGCGGCGGCCCCCGGCCATGCGTTCCTGCGCTATGGCTGGTATGCGGCGGCGCTGGCGGCCTATGGCGGCCATGCCCGCACGTTGCTGGTCGAGGAGGATGGCGAGCCGACGCTGGCACTGCCGCTGGTCGGCGTCGGCCCGGCGATCCTGAAGCTGGCGGCGGTGCCGGGGTCCTACTGGCCGTTCCGCAGCTTTCCGCTGGCACGGCACGCGGGCGAAGCGACGATCCGTGCCGGATTGTCCACGCTTGCGGGGGCGGTCAACGGGCTGCGGATCGGACCGGTATACGACGACGATGCCGCGGCGATGCCGCTGATCGCGACGGCGCGCGCATCGGGATGGACGGTGCTCGACCGGTTCGTCGCCGACAGCTGGCTGCTCGACATGGCGGGGTTGCAGCGCGATGGCGCGTGGCCGCGCGGATCGACGTTGCGCAAGAACCGGTTCCACGAAAAGCATCTGGCGACCCATGGCGTACCCGATTGGCGCTTCATCAGCGGTGCGGACTGGCCCGGCGCCTTCGATGCGCTCGCGGACATCGAGCAGACGAGCTGGATCGCGGCACGCACCGACGGGTCGGATGCGAAGTTCACCGCCACCGGCCATGGCGCGTTCTGGCGCGCGGCGGCGGCCGATCCCGTGATCGCCGCCATGCTGCGTGCCGCGCTGCTGACCATCGACGGCAAGCCGGCGGCGTTTTCGTTCGATCTGGATGCCGGCGATCTGAAATACGCGATCGCCAACAGCTATGACCCGGCCTACGGCAAGCATTCGCCGGGAAAGCTCCTCTATTATCGTAACCTGGTCGAGGCGCTGGGGCGCGGGATCGCGCGCGTCGATTGGGGTGCCGGCGACAGCGGTTACAAGCAGGTGATCGGCGCGGACAAGGGACCGGCGATCCGCGATTGGCTGTTGTTGAAGCCCGGTCTGCCGGCGCTTGCCGGGCGATTGGGTCGCGGCGCCTGGCGGCGATCGGGCCATTAGGAGGCTGGACGGCACCCATTCGCGCCGCGTACGCGTTCCACCATCATGCTGGTGTTTCTCGACTTCGAAGCCTCGTCGCTCGCCAAAAAGAGTTACCCGATCGAGGTCGCCTGGGTGTTCGAAGACGGACGCGACGAGAGCCACCTGATCCGTCCGCCGCTGCAATGGGACGATTGGGACGATGCGGCGGAGGCGATCCATCACATTCCGCGCGCCCGTCTGGATACGGAGGGAACGCCGCATGATGTCGTCGCGCGACGGATGATCGAGGTTCTGAGCGGACACGCCCTGTTCGCCAGCGCACCGTCGTGGGACGGCAAATGGCTGAGCGCCTTGCTCCGCGCGGCCAAGTTGCCGCGCCACGCGCTGCGGCTGCGCGATACCGAGGAGGCGCAGCGCGACACCGCGACGGCGATCCTGCGCGATGCGGTGCCGGCGGCGGCGCTGGGCGTCGCGGTCGCCGACGTGATCGCGCTGGGTGAGGTGCGCGACCGCGACGTGCCGACGCATCGCGCACTGGCGGACGCACGCGACGAATGGGAACGCTGGTGCGCGGTGAAGCGCGCGGCCGAGGCTCATGCCGCGACCGCGCGGCAGGACGAGGCGCCGTCCGGTGGGTGAGATCGTCAACCTTCGCCGGGCGCGCAAGGCGCGGGGTCGTGCGGAAGAGGCGCGGATTGCGGACGCGAACCGCGCGAAGTTCGGCCGGACCAAGGCGCAGCGGAATGCCGATGCCGCTGCGCAGGCGCGGATCGACCGGACCCTTGATGGGGCCAAGCTAGAGGAGTAAGCGCGTACCTCCGCGCTCACCCTCGCTTTATCGATGTCCCGCCGCCTGCTCCGTCTCGATAGGAGAGGGAAGGGGCGTTAGCGGTTGGGACCGAAGTCGAACCAGCCGGGGCGACGATCGGCCGGATAGGCCGGGCGGGCGGCGCGGGCGGCGCTCGGGCGACCGGTGACGCGCTCGGTCAGCGTCGGTGCGGCGGCGACCGGTACGACGGCGGCGGCCTTGGTCAAGCGGGCGTTCTCGTGTTCCAGTTCGGCGATGCGGCGGTTGGCGTCTGCCAGGCTGGTATCGTTCTGCTTGCGATAGCCGGCATGCGCCTCTCGCTCGGCGGCATAGCGCGTTTTCCACTTGCGACCGCCGCTGTGGCTGGCGAGCCCGAGGAACCAGCCGGCGACGAGGCACAAGGCGAGCGCGGCGAACTGCGTGGTGGTGGTGAACAGCATCTCGTGGGGCCTTCCCTGTTACGGGAGCATAACGAGGTGCGGCCCGCTTGGTTCACCGCGGGTCATGCGGGTCCGTCACCGATCGTCAGAACGCGTCGCTGATCGAACAGGCGGCCGGTCCGAGGATGACGATGAACAAGGTCGGCAGGATGAACAGGATCAACGGCACCGTCATGATCGCGGGCAGGCGCGCGGCCTTTTCCTCGGCGCGCATCATGCGCTCGTTGCGGAATTCGCCCGACAGCACGCGCAGGGCGGATGCGAGCGGGGTGCCGTATTTCTCCGTCTGCACCATCGTCGTCACCACGCCCTTGATGGCGTCCAGGTCGACTCGGGTGGCGAGATTCTCGAAGGCCTGACGGCGTTCGGTGAGAAAGCCCAGTTCGATCGCGGTCAGCGTGAATTCGTCGCCGAGCTCGGGATAGGCGCGCCCCAGTTCCTTGGCGACGCGGTGGAAGGCCGCATCGACGGTCAGGCCGGCTTCGGCGCAGATCACCAGCAGGTCGAGCGCATCCGGCAGCCCCTTGCGGATCGCGTCGCTGCGCTTGGTGATCTTGTTCTTGAGATAGATGTCGGGCGCCTTGTAGGCGAGGATGAAGGTCACCGCGACCAGGCCGTAGCGCTTCAGCGGTGTCCAGTCGGCGAAGGAATCGGTGCCGTACACGACGAACAGCATGACCCCGCCGAACACGATCGGCAGCGCCAGCCGGCCGAAGATCACCGCGACCGCCCAGTCCTTCGACCGGATGCCGGCTCGCATCAGCTTGACCTGCGCATCCTTGACCTGGCTGTCCTGCAACACCTTCAGCGACGACAGGAAGCTGCGCATCCGATCGGTGGTGTCGTTGCGCTGGACCAGCTTGGCGCGGCGCTTGGTCGAGGCGGTGATGCCCGCCTTCAGCTGTTCGCGACGATCGTTGAGCGCCTTCACCCGCTTGGTCATCGGATCGCCGACCGTGGTCGCGGCATAGATGGCGACGATCACCGCGAGCGCGGCGACGCCCGACAGGATCGTCGCGACCCACAATACGTCGATGCCCATCAGCGTCGGTCCGGAAGCCTGCATGTCGCTAACCAGTTCTTTCCGTTAGATTTCGAAGCTGACCATCTTGGCCATGATGAAGACGCCGATACCCATCCACAGCAGGCCGCCGAGGCCGGCGATGATCAGCCGCGGTTCGACGAAGAACCCCTGCATATAGGTGGCGTTGATCATGTAGATCATGCCGAAGACGATGAACGGCAGCGATCCGACGATATACGCCGACGCCTTCGATTCCGACGACATCGCCTTGATCTTCAGCTTCATCTGCCCGCGCTGGCGCAGCACGTTGGCCAGGTTTGCCAGCGTTTCGGCCAGGTTGCCGCCGGTTTCGCGCTGGATCGCGATGGTGATGACGAAAAACTGGAATTCGGGGGTGCCGAGGCGATCGGCGGTATCCTGCAAGGCGGCATCCATGGACTTGCCGATCTTCATCTTGTCGGACACCATCCGGAATTCCGCGCCGACCGGTCCTTCGACCTCGTTGCCGATGACGCTGATCGTCTCGGTCACCGGCAGGCCGGACCGCAGGCCGCGCACGAGCAACTCGATCGCGTCGGGGAATTTGGCGGTGAATTTCGCCACGCGGCGCTTGATGAAGAACCCGACCAGCCAATGCGGCAGGCCGGCACCGACCGCGAGGCCGACCAGCAGCGCGAGCATGACCGGCGCACCCTTCAGCCACAGCAGGGCGGCGACGACCACGATCAGGCCGGCGCTGACCATGCCGTATTTACCGACGGTCCAGTCCTTGCCGGTCATCGCCAGCCGCTTGGCGAGCTGCGCCGGGTTGGGCAGCAGGCGGCCGAAGGCGACGTCCGTCTTGGTCTGGACGCGGCCGGCGGTGATCTTGCGCATCTGCGCCTCGGCCACCGTGGCGCCATCGCCATGGCGATCGCGCAGCGCGGCGATCCGCCGGGTCTGCGCACGCTGCGGCGATGGTCCGGCAAAGGCGAAGACCACCATGGCCAAAGCGACCACGGCGCCGATGGTCATCATCAGGAGCGAAAACAGGTCCATCGCGGTGCTTCCGGCCTCCGGTCGGTCAGGCTGCGCAACCGGCCGACGGGCCGGGGTGGCAGGGAAGGGTAAACGTCACTTCTTGGCGCGCTTCGACATCAGCGATGAAAAGCCGCCGATCAGCGATTTGCCCTTGGCCGGCTTGCCGACCTTGTCGGTGGCGACCAGTTCCTCGCCCGCGCTGAGCACGTGGCGGGTCAGGTCGACGATCGGCGCGATCGTCTTCGACGTCTTGCCCGCCTCGGCGAGCGGCTTGCCGAGCTTGGCCGCCTGCGCCGCCAGCTTCTGATCGAAGGAGACCAGGAAATCGAGCTTGCGCTCGATCGATCCCTCGAAGTCCTTGCGGCTGATTTCCAGCTGGCCCGATGCGTGGACGCGATTGGCGACCAGGGTGACATGCGTCTGCGGCGCATGCGTCTTGAGCCAGGACAGGATGCGGATCGTGTCGCGGGCCGAGGCGAGCGTCAGTTCGGTCACCACCACCGCGGCCTGGATGTCGCTGATGAGGTGCGGATACTGGACCAGCATCGCCCGCGGCAGATCGACCACGGTCGCCTCGAACGCCGCGCGCATTTCCTCCTGCAACTGGAAGAAGGCGGTCCCATCGGTCATCAGCGGCTGGTTGATCGGCGCTTCGGCGGACAGCACGGCGAGGTTCTCGCTCGCCTTCACCATCGCGCGTTCGATGAACAGGCCATCGATACGGCTGGGATTTTCGATGGCGTCGGTCAGGCCACGACCCGGCTCGAGGTCGAGCGTCAGCGCACCGGTGCCGAAGTGGACGTCCAGATCGAGCAGCGCGGTCGAGCGCTTTTCCTTCTCGCTCGTCAACCACGCGATCGACGTGGCGATGGTCGATGCCCCGACGCCGCCGCGCGTGCCGATCACCGCGATCGCGCAATGCGGTCGATCGGCACTGACCTCGGCGAGCTTGGGAGCGTTGAGCATCGTCTGCGCGTGGACGAACGCCTCGCGCATCGCGTCGGGATGCAGCGGTTTCAGCAGATAGTCCTGGATGCCGCTGGCGATGAGGTCGCGGTACAGGCGGACGTCGTTGACCTGGCCGGCGGCGATCACCACGGTGCCGGGTTCGCACACCTCGGCAAGGGCGTTGATGTCGTTCAGCGGATCGCCCGATTCGGCGAGGTCGACGAACAGGATCTGCGGGCTGGCCGAGACCGAGAGCGACTGGACGGCGTTGCGCAGGCCGCCCTTGTGGACCTTGTCGACCGACCAGCCGAGTTCGGCCGCGAGCGGACGCAGGGTTTCGACCGTGGTGTCGTCGCAGACATAGGCTGCGAAGGGTTCGCGGGTGCCGAGGCCGGCGGGCTTCCATGGGGCATTCATATCAATTGCCTCCCTTGGCGCTGACCGTTTCGAGGGCGCCGGCGCCGGTCGCCGGCTTCTTGCGATAGGCCTCGATCGCCTTGGTGTTGACCGCCGTGTCGGTCACCCGGTCGGGATCGGCACCGCGGACGAGGTCGCCCGGATTGGCGACCATCGCCGCCAAATTGGTGTTGATGGCGCACCCGAAGTTCGAGGACGTATTGGCCTCAAGCTCGCTGCTCGCGTTGCGCGACCAGTCCGGACATCCGGGCACGGTGGCGTGCATGCGGCTGATGACGACGCGGAGCGTACCGGCCGTCACCGGCGCGTTGGTGACGGGGGCATCGTCCGACAGCAGCAGGCCGTAGCTGGCGACGACGCGGGCGACATCGTCGCGCGCCGCGCCGGTGGCATAGCCGCCGTCGGCGCCGGCATCGACGGCGACGCGGTCGCCGAAGCCCAGGTGCATCGTGTTCATCCAGCCGGCGAGCCGGCGATTTTCACCCGGGGCCAGTCCGCCCGCCGTCGTCGTCAGGTCGAGCGCGTAATCCTGTCGCGCCACCACCGGCTGATGGACGGATTCCAGTCCGTGGTTTTCCGTCCCCATGCAGCCGCCGAGCAGCAGCGCCGGGGCGGCAAGCGCGGCGAGGAGGATCGAATGCTTGGTCATCGCAGCCATGTCCTTCGCAGACATCAGTTGGAGAAGCCGGGCGCGGGAGCTGCACCCTTCTTCTTCGAAGAGGAACGGGGATCCGCCGCGGCGACCGGAACGTCGCGGCGGGGCAGGGCGGGCACGGCCGCGACCGCGCCGAACGCCGGCGGTGGCCCCGAATTGCCAGGAACCATCGTCGGCACCGGGCGGGGACCGTTGCCGCCGCTGCCCAATTCGCCCAGCAGGATGCGCGAGGCATCGTCGGGCGCGCGATAGCCATCGTGCGGCAGCGCGATCTGCGACGAACTGTTCACCGGCTTCACGAGGTAGGGCGTGATGATGATGACGAGTTCGGTTTCGTTGCGCTGAAAGCCGTTGGAACGGAACAATGCGCCAAGGATCGGCAGATCGCCGAGGAACGGCGTCTTCTGGATCGTGTTGTTGTGGCTGTTCTGCAGCAGGCCGCCAATCATCATGCTCTGCCCGGAGCCGAGCTCCAGCGTGGTTTCGGCGCGCCGGCTGCTGATGCCCGGAACACGGGTGCCGTTGAGTGAAACGGCATTGGTGTAATCGAGCTGCGACACTTCCGGCCGAACGCGCAGCGAGATGCGGCCATCGGCCAGTACGGTCGGCGTGTAGGCCAGGCTGATGCCATATTGCTTGTATTCCACCGACACGGCGCCAAGGCCCTGCGACAGCGGGATCGGTATTTCGCCGCCGGCCAGGAAGGTCGCGGTTTCCCCCGACAGCGCGGTCAGATTGGGATTGGCGAGCGTCGTCACCTGACCGGTGGTTTCGCCGAGATCCAGCGCACCGATAAGGTCGAGGCCAAGCAGCTTGCCGGCGAGGCCGAGGGTCGTACCGTTCGCCACCTGGGTAACGCCGCTGGCCGCGGGCGAGGTAAAGCCCGTCGACAACGCGCCACCGGGAAGGAATTGCCCGCTGGCACCGCGCCCCTGCGCGATACCGAATTTGAAGCCGCCCGTGCTGTCGCGGCTTTGCAGGTTCACTCCGACGTTCTTGGCAAAGCTGCGGTTCACTTCGGCGATGCGGACCTGCAGGTTGACCTGCAGCGGCGTCGCGGTGCGCAGGCGCGATACCACCTTGCTGCTTTCGCCGACATAGGCTTGGACCAGGCGTTCCGCCTCGGCCGCGTCGCCCGGACCGGCGACGGTGCCGGTGAGCAGCACCAGGCCGTTCATCGGCGTCGCGGTCAATTGGGCATCCGGCATCGCGAGCTGGAGCATCGCATCGATCGAGTCGAGATTCTGGCCGACCCGGACGGTGGTCGCATAGACGACGGCGCCGTTCTTGCTGGTGGCCGAGATCGTCGTCTCGCCGGTCTTCTTGCCGTAGATGTACAGCTGGGTCGGCGAGCGGACCTGGACATCGGCGATGACGTCGTCGGCGACGAACACGTCGCTCATCGGCCGCGCCAGCGTGATGAGCCGGCCGCGGCCGGTGTTGATCTGGACGACCGACGTGCTGCCGGCCGCGGTGCTGCGCCCGGCGGGCGGGCTCGCATTCGCCATGCCGGCGACCGTTGCCGCGGCGAGCGCGGCGGCAAGCGGCAGGACGCCGAGAGACGCTAGGTTGGTGCGCATCTTAATTCTTCCCCCCGACCGGAACCACGGTCACGCTGTTGCCGCGCGCGACGCGCACGACCGGCCCCTGGATGACGGCGGGTGCCGCCGTTCCGGGGGTGCCAGCGGTGGCTGGCATCGACATGTTGGGCACCGGCGTGGCGCTCTTGGCCGGCACGGTGCTGCGTTGAAAGCGCGAAACGTCGCCGCCGGTGGCGAAGCTGGCGCTGCCGACCTGCGGCTGCGTCGCGACCCGGAGCATCGTCGCCTTTTCGGATTTCGGATCGCGGTTCGCCATCGAGACGGCGCCGCTGGCGATCGCCTCTTCCAGTTCGGTCGAATTGTCGGCGAGCGCGCGCAGCGACAGCGACAGTTCGCCGAGCGTGCGGGCGACCGCGAGCTGCTCGGCCATCTTGGGCGTCGCTTCCAGCGTCACTGTCGAAAAGGTGCTGACCCGGCTCTTGCCGTCCTCGCCGACCAGATTGTCGGTACGCTGATCGGTCGCGAGCACGCGGACGTTGCGCATGATCGTCTCGGACACCTTCAGCGGCTGGCCATCGCCGCCGCCGGTGACGGTCTGCGTCAGGACGAGGTCGATGCGATCGCCCGGAAAGACGAAGCCGGCGACCGCCGCCTGGTTGGACACGCTGACGGTGACCGCGCGCATGCCCGGCCCGAGCGCCGCCGCCAGGAAGCCGCGATCACCGGGCGAGACGAGCGCACCCTTGGTGACCGGCTGGCCGGCGGTGACCGCGTTGCGGACGACCGTGCCGAGCAGCTTGCTGAGATCGGTGCCGGCCTTGATGTAATAGGCGCCGTCGACCAATTCCTGCGGCCATGGCTGGAACTTCAGCGCGGTGGCATCCAGGATTGTGCCGACCGGCAGGGCGCGGGTGGCGACCAGCACTTCGGGGCCGGTGACCGGCGGCGGCGCGGCGGGCCGCCCCATCGCGGCGGCTTGCGGTGCCGACGACCCTGCGATGAGGGTGCGGGCAAAGAATGCCGTGATGCCGGCGACGAACAACGCGCCCACCAGCAAAACGATCTTGCGACTATCCATGTCTCATCGGGCCTTTCAGCACACCGGCAATTGAACCGGCGGTAATCATCGGGTCGGAGTGGTTAAAATCCGGTTCGTATCATTGCGGTGACAGCGTCGCGGGCAGCGCGAGCAGTGCCGCCGCGGCGATCGCGACCCCGTACGGGACCTCGATCGCACCGATTCGGCGCTGCCAGCGCCGCTCCAGCATCATCGCGACGGTGATCGCACCGCCCAGGATCGACATCAGCATCAGCATCTGCACGAGCCCGCCGAGCGGCAGCCACAGCGCGAGGGCGGCGATCATCTTGACATCGCCGCCACCCATCCATCCGCAGGCGAATGCGGCGACGAACACCGCGAAGACAATGCCGGCGACCAGCAGCTGCATTCCGACATCGCCCCAGCCGAGGCCGTTCGCCCACCACCACACCGGTGCCAGCAACGCGATCGCCATGTTCTTGGCATTCGCGATCTCGCGCGTGCGTGCATCCTCGATCCCCGCCGCCAGCAGCAGCACGGCAAGGATGACGACCAGCGCCACCATGAAAAGATTGTCCCACCCCATCGGACGGAACAGGTAGACGCGATGGCTTGCGAAAACGTAACCACGTTGGAATATGACCGATACCGTCGCCCTGCGCCGTGACATGGCGGTCGAATCACGCGTGTCCGCCTGGGTCGCGCCCGATGGCTGGCCGCATCGCCGGTTCGACTGGACGCACCCCGATTCGCGTGGCCGCATCCTGGTTCAGGGCGGGCGCGCCGACATCATCGAAAAATACCTCGAAACGATCGCGCATCTCCACGCGCAACGCTGGTCGGTGACTGCGTTCGACTGGCGCGGGCAGGGTGGGTCCGGGCGGTTGAGCGATGACCCGCATGTCGGCCACGCCGCCAGCTTCGATCCCTGGGTCGACGATCTCACGGCGTTCTGGCGCGAATGGCGGGCGGACGCGGACGGGCCCGCGATGCTGCTGGCGCATTCGATGGGCGGGCATCTCGCCTTGCGTGCGATGCTGGATGGCGGGGTCGATCCCGATGCGGCGGTGCTGGTCGCGCCGATGGTGGGCGTGCGGTCGCCCGTCGGAGCCGGGGCCGGGCTGCGCGTAGCCCGGCTGATGACGCGGCTCGGCGATCCGGCCCGCGCGGCATGGACGGTCCGCGGCGACGCGAAGTCCGCGGGGCATCGCGAGCGGCTGCTGACCCATTCGCACGATCGCTACGCCGACGAGGCGGTCTGGTATGCGCGCGACCCTTCGCTGCTGCTCGGACCGCCGAGCTGGGCGTGGGTACTCGAAGCGTTCGTGTCGGGTGCGCGGTTGCAGGCTGATCCCCGGCTGTCGACGCTGGCGACGCCGATCCTGATGCTGGTCGCCGATGCCGACGGGCTGGTCGACAGCCCCGCCGCGGTGCGGCTCGCGGGCAAATTGCCGCATGCCGAACTGGTGCGCTTCGGCCCCGAATCGGCGCATGAGATCCTGCGTGAGGGCGATGCGGTGCGGCTGCGCGCCTATGCCCTCATCGATGCGTTCCTGGAACGCCACGCATGACCTACGACATCGCCATCGTCGGTGCCGGTATCGCCGGCGCCAGCCTTGCCGCGGCGCTCGCGCCGGACGCGCGGGTGCTGCTGCTCGAGGCGGAGGATCAGGCCGGATATCATGCGACTGGGCGATCGGCGGCGTTCTGGTCGGAAACCTACGGCGGCCCGGATATCCAGCCGCTGACCAGCGCGTCCGGGCCGGCATTGCGGGACGGTGGTTTCCTCGATCCGCTGGGATCCCTGCACATCGGGCGGGCGGAGGATGCGGCGAATATCGACGCCTTCCTCGCGGCGTTCGAGGGGACGGCCGTGCCGCTGTCGCACGTCGATCCGGCAGCGTTCGTGCCCGGCCTGCGCCCGCAATGGACTCTCGGCGTGCATGAGCCGAGCTGCGCCTATATCGACGTCGCGGCGCTGCACGCATCGTATCTGGCGGCGTTCCGACGCGCCGGCGGCACGATCGCGACGCGCGCGGGGCTGGAGGCCGCGCACCGCGCGGACGGCGTGTGGACGATCGCGACGCCATCCGGGATCTATCGGGCGACGGTGCTGGTCGATGCGGCGGGTGCCTGGGCCGATCCCGTCGCGGTCCGCGCCGGCGCGGCGCCGTTGGGCATCCAGCCGTACCGGCGGACGATGGCGCAATTGCGCACCCATCCCGCGCCCACCGATGCACTGCCGCATGTCGCCGACATTTCCGGACGATTCTATTTCAAGCCCGAAGCGGGCGGGCGGCTGTGGTTGAGCCCGCATGACGAGACACCGGTCGATCCGTGCGATGCGGCGCCCGAGGAACTGGACGTGGCGATGGCGGTCGACCGGTTCGAGCAGGTCGTCGACTGGCAGGTCGCGGCCGTCGAGCGCAGCTGGGCAGGCCTGCGCAGCTTCGCGCCCGACCGGCTGCCGGTCTACGGGTTCGATTCCGTCGTGCCTGCATTCTTCTGGTGCGCGGGGCAGGGCGGTTTCGGCATCCAGACCGCCCCCGCCGGCGCCGCGCTGGCCGCGAGCCTGTTGCTCGGCCGATCGCTGCCGGACGGATTGGAACGGGTGGACGCGGACCGCTACGCCCCGGCACGCTTCTGACGATTGCATCGCCGGATCAGGATGTTAACCTGCGTCAATCGCACGAGAGGACCGTGACATGGCGCACAAGTTCGTGATCGAAAAGAACAAGGCCGGCGAATATGTCGCCAAGTTCAAGCACAACAGCGAATTGATCTGGTGGACCGAGGGCTATGAAAGCCGTGCTTCGGCCCGCAACGCCATCGCGTCGATCCTGAAGAACGGACCCGAGGCGCCGGTCGAGGAAGCGTGATCCCGGGGCGCGGGCAAGAGGTCTGCGATTCTCCCCGCGCCTGATCGGCTTCGCGCGGCGACGCCAGCCATGGACCGACAGCACGTTCGGGACGATGCATGCAGCGGGCCGCGCGCCCGGATCGATCGTCGATCCGATCCGGCCCGCCACCCGCTCAGGCGGCGGCGCGGCCGGCCATCACCGCGGCATCGCTCGCCAGCTTGTCGACGCGTTCGTTGTCGGCGTTGCCGGCGTGGCCCTTGACCCAGATCCACTCGATGTCGTGCTTCTGCGTTTCGGCGAACAGCGCCTGCCACAATTCGACGTTCTTCACCGGCTTCTTGTCGGCGGTGCGCCAGCCGTTCTTGCGCCAGCCGTGGATCCAGCGGGTCAGGCCGTCCATCACATATTTGCTGTCGGTCGACAGCTTCACCTTGCACGGCCGGGTCAGGATGCGCAGCGCCTCGATCGCCGCGGTCAGCTCCATCCGGTTGTTGGTCGTCAGCACCTCGCTGCCCGACAATTCCTTTTCATGGCTGCCGAAGCGCAGCAGGGCGCCCCAGCCGCCGGGGCCGGGATTGCCCTTGCACGCGCCGTCGGTGGCGATTTCCACCAGCTGCGGGGCGGGGTCGGTCATGCGAAAGCCTCCGGATGTGCGTCGTACCAGTCGAGTCGGCGAAGATAGGCAAGGGGATCCTTGCGTGTCACCAGCGCATCGGCGGGCGTGTTGAGCCAGTCCCACGCGCGGGTCAGCAGGAAACGGATGCACGCCCCCTTCGCCAGCACCGGCAGCGCGGTGCGTTCCGCCCCGGACAGGCCGAACGCGTCGGTGTAGCCCGCCAGCAACGCCGGACCTACGCCCGCCAGCGGCGCGCCGAGCGGATCGAAGGCCCAGGACGTGTGCATCACCGCGACGTCATAGGCGCGCACGTCCCGGCAGGCGAAGTAGAAATCGATGAGCCCTGTGACCCGTGCGCCGAGCATCAGCACATTGTCGGGAAACAGGTCGGCGTGGATGACACTGACGGGCAGGGTGTGCGGCCAAGCGGCCTCGACCGCGGCGAGCGCGGCGTCGATACGGGAGAACAGGCCGGGGGTGATGCGGTCGAGATCGGTGCCGCAGCGCTCCAGCAGCGGCCGCCAGTCGCCGACGCCCAGGCAGTTCGCGCGATCGCCATCGAATCCGGCGACGGCGGTGTGCAGGTTTCCCAGCGCGGCACCGGCGGTGGCCGCCTGCGCGGGCGTCGGCTGGGTCAGCGACACGCCGTTGAGGAAGCGGATCAGGCAGGCGGGGCGCCCTTCCAGCTGCTGGATCGCGATGCCGGCGCGGTCCCGGATCGCGGGCGGCACCGGCAGGCCGCGCGCCGCCAGATGGTCGAGGAGGTCGAGAAAGAATGGCAAATCGCCCGCATCGACGCGCTTTTCGTACAGGGTCAGGATGAACCGATCGGTGGTGGTGTCGACCAGATAGTTGCTGTTCTCCACCCCCTCGGCGATGCCCTTGGCGGAAACCAGATCGCCGACGCCGTCATAGCGGCGCAGGAAGCCGGCGAGCGCTTCGGCGGACACCTGCGTGTAGACGGCCATGCTTTCCCCTCACTTCCAAATGATCGTCACCCCGGACGTGTTCGAGGTCCCCTCCGCCCGCACAATCGGCAGGAGGCGGGTGTGTCGCCTACCGCCGGACGGATGCCGGAACGGGGCCGGGGCGACGACGCCTCGCCTAAGCCGCCGCTTCGAGTCCGCGCGGCAGCTTGAAGGCGATCGTCTCGCGCGTCGTCTCTTCCTCGCGCTCGGTCACCGCAAAGCGGGTGGCGAGCAGGTCGACCAGTTCGCGCACCAGCAATTCGGGGGCCGATGCACCCGCCGTGATGCCGAGCGTGCCGACGCCGTCGAGGAACGACCAGTCGAGATCGGCGGCACGCTGGATCAGGCGGGCGGGAATGCCCTCGCGCTCCGCCACCTCGACCAGCCGCACCGAGTTGGACGAATTGGGCGCGCCGATCACCAGCATCGCATCGCAGGCGGCGGCAATCGCCTTCACCGCGGCCTGGCGGTTGGAGGTGGCGTAGCAGATGTCTTCGCCGCGCGGCGGCTGCATGTTGGGGAAGCGGCGCTGCAACACCGCGACGACCGCGGCGGTATCGTCCACCGACAGCGTCGTCTGGGTGAGGAAGGCGAGATTGTCCGGGTCGGGCGGGGTGAAGCCTTCGGCATCTGCGGTCGTCTCGATCAGCGACATCGCCCCCTCGGGCACCTGGCCGAATGTCCCGACGACCTCCGGATGGCCGGCGTGGCCGATGAAGACGATGTGGCGGCCGGCATCGACCAGCCTTTCGGCCTGGCGGTGCACCTTCGACACCAGCGGGCAGGTCGCATCGAGATAGTCGAGGCCGCGATTCTGTGCCGCAGCCGGTACCGATTTCGGCACGCCATGCGCGGAAAAGACGACGGGCGCGCCGTCGGGAACCTGATCGAGCTCCTCGACGAATACGGCGCCCTGCGCCTTCAGCGTATCGACGACGAACTTGTTGTGGACGATTTCGTGCCGGACATACACGGGCGCGCCGTGCTTCTCGATCGCGAGTTCGACGATGCGGATCGCGCGATCGACGCCAGCGCAAAAACCACGGGGTGCTGCGATCAGCAGATCGAGGACGGGCTTCGCGCCGTCCGCCTGGGGAAGAGAGGCCATGATGCGGCCGTTCCTACGCGATTGGGCGACCGCGCGGAAGTACGCGATTGCTTGCACCCGCGACGGGCGGTTCCTATGGTGCGCGCCGCACCGCCGGCGCCGTCCGGCGACGCAATCTGCCCGTTCGACAAAGGTACGCGTCTCCGTGAAAACTCCGCTTCTCGGCCTCACCGCCCTCGGCCTGATCCTCTCCGGGTGCGCCGGCAAGGGCGAGATCGTGGAAGGCGGCATCACCGCCGTACGCTCGGCCTGCCCGACGGTGGGCGTCGCCGCCAACACCGGCGACCTGACGCTGTTCGATCCGGTCACCAGCCGTGATGCGGGCGCGATCGACGTCGTCGCGAACATGACCAACGTGCGCGGGACATGCAACGATGCCGGCGACCAGATCGTCAGCGCGGTGACGTTCGACGTGCTCGCCCGCCGCACCCGCACCGATGGGCCGCGCGACGTGACGCTGCCCTATTATATCGCGATTGTCCGGGGCGGCACCGCGGTGACGGCGAAGCGCAAGGGCCAGATCGCGATCCATTTCGACGCCGGCCAGGCCCGTGCGCAGGCGAGCGGCTCCGCCTCGGCGCAGATCGCGCGGGCGGCGGCGACGTTGCCCGACGACGTGCGCGAACAGCTGACCCGCAAGCGCAAGGCGGGCGACGAGGATGCCGCGACCGATCCGCTGTCGCGGCCCGAGGTGCGCAGCGCGGTGCTGCGCGCCAGCTTTGAAGCGCTGGTGGGGTTCCAGCTGACCGACGATCAGCTGAAGTACAACGTACAGCGGTAGTTTCGCGGCGTAAGCCAGGGCTCTGTTCGTCATCCCGGCGGCGGCGGGGATCCGGACACGCCAGCGGTTCGGCCCAAGCGGGGGCGGAAGGTGATGGATCTCCGCCTGCACGGGGATGACGACGCTTATGGGGTGGGTGTCTGGCCGGCTGGTGACGTCCGGGTATACGGCGCTGGGCGTTCGATGGCGTCCGTATCGCGTATCGCGGACACGCGACCCGCCCCTGACTCCCATTGGCGCGGGAGGGGAGGATCGGCGTCTTTCCCGATTGACTAAGCCATGCTGCACCGCCACAGCTTGGCATGTCGATGCCGGGCAACCGGCATGGGCGCACGCGGGAGAGAGCCTCTGCACAAAGAGGCCGCCGAAGGAGCAACCACCCCGGAATCTCTCAGGCACAACGGACCGCGCGCAGCCTCATCGACACTCTGGAAAGCGCCCCTTACAGGGGCCACCGAAGGGGTAAGCCCGGTGTCGCTCGACGCAGGGTCAAAGCTCTCAGGTTCCCGTGACAGAGGGGGTTCGCAAGATTGGGATGCAGCCGTGCCTGCGACCCGGTCGCGTGCCTTTTTTGGAGACGGTTGATGAGCGACACGCTGCCAGACACCCTGCCCGACCCGCTCGACGACCTGAACGAGGGCGACGAGCCTGCGATCCTGCAATTGCCGCTCGACGCCTGGCATCGCGCCCGCGGCGGCCGCATGGTGCCGTTCGCCGGTTACGAGATGCCCGTTCAATATGACGGCATCATGGCCGAACATCTGTGGACGCGCGAATCGGCCGGGTTGTTCGACGTCAGCCACATGGGGCAGGTCGGCTTCACCGGCGACGGGATCGACGCGGCGGGTGTCGCAAAGGCACTCGAAGCGGTGTTGCCTGGCGATATCGCCGGACTCGCTCCGACCAAAATTCGCTATTCGCTGCTGCTCAACGACGAGGGCGGCATCCTCGACGACCTGATGGCGACCCGGCTGCCGGAAGAGGGCGCGCATCCGTTCGGCGAGGCGAGCCACTATGTCGTGGTCAACGGCGCGACCAAATACGACGATCTGTCCTACCTGCTCGACGTGTTGCCCGACGACATCACGATGAACCTGATGGAGGATCAGGCGCTGCTCGCGGTGCAGGGGCCAAAGGCGGTCGCCGCGGTCGCTCGCCTGATCCCCGGTGTCGACGCTCTGGTGTTCATGACCGCGGGGGCGTTCGAATGGAACGGCCATCCGCTGTGGATCAGCCGTTCGGGCTATACCGGTGAGGACGGCGTCGAGATTTCGATTCCCGCCGAAGCCGCCGCCGATTTCGCAGATGCGATCTGCGCCGAACCCGAGGTGAAGCCGATCGGCCTCGGCGCGCGCGATTCGCTGCGCCTGGAAGCGGGCCTGCCGCTGTATGGCCACGACCTCGATCCCGAAACGACGCCGGTGATGGCCGACCTCGGCTTCGCCCTGTCGAAGCGTCGCCGCGAGGCGGCCGATTTCGCCGGTGCGCAGCGCATTCTCGCCGAGCGCGAGGATGGCCCGGCGGTGAAGCGCGTCGGCCTGTCGGTCGCCGGACGCCAGCCGGTGCGCGAGGGCGCGAGCGTCGTCGATGCGGATGGCGCGGTGATCGGCCGCGTCACCAGCGGCGGTTTCGCGCCCAGCGTCGGCGCGCCGATCGCCATGGCCTATGTCCCGGCCGCGCTCGCCGCCGCCGGCACGCCCGTGCGGCTGGTCCAGCGCGGCAAGATCCACGAGGCGGCGGTCGTCCCGATGCCGTTCGTTCCCCACCGCTACGTCCGTGCAGGAGGCAAGTGAGATGAGCCGTTACTTTACCGAAGATCATGAATGGGTCGACGTCGATGGCGACGTCGGCACGGTTGGCATTTCCGAATATGCGCAGAGCCAGCTCGGCGACATCGTGTTCGTCGACGTGCCGGAAGACGGCAAGCAGCTGGACAAGGGCGACGAGGCCGCGGTGGTCGAATCGGTCAAGGCGGCATCGGATGTCTATTCGCCGGTGTCGGGCAACGTGCTGGAGGGCAATTCGGCGCTGGGCGACGATCCGAGCCTCGTGAATTCGGATGCCGAGGGCGAGGGCTGGTTCTTCAAGATCACGCTCAGCGACGCCAGCGAGCTCGAAACGCTGATGGACGAGACGGCTTACGCGGCGTTCGTCTCGAAGCTGTAAGTCTTAGCAAAGCCCCTTTCCGTTTTCGGGGAGGGGCGGGGTGGGGCCTGCCCGCGGGCGGGATTTTCCCCACCCCCAGCCGCTCTCGCGATCGAGAGGGGTCTAGGGAGTAATCAATGCGCTACCTGCCGCTTACCCAGCCTGACCGCGACGCGATGCTCGACGTCATCGGTGCCGCGACGATCGACGACCTGTTCGTCGACGTGCCGGAATCCGCCCGCCTCGACGGCCCCGTCCGCGGGCTTCCGGATCACGCGTCCGAACTGGCGGTCGAGCGGCATATGACGGCGCTCGCTCGCAAGAACGTGGTCGCGGGCGAGGTGCCGTTCTTCCTGGGGGCGGGCGCGTACCGCCATCACGTGCCGGCCAGCGTCGATCACCTGATCCAGCGCGGCGAATTCCTGACCGCCTATACGCCGTACCAGCCGGAAATCGCGCAGGGTACGCTGCAGATGCTGTTCGAATTCCAGACGCAGGTCGCGCGGCTGCTCGGCACCGACGTGGCGAATGCATCGATGTACGACGGCTCCACCGCGTGCTGGGAGGCGATCGGCATGGCGCGGCGGATCACCCGGCGCGGCAAGGCGATCCTGTCGGGCGGGCTGCATCCGCATTACGTCAGCGTCGCGAAGACGATGGCGAAATACACCGGCGACGCGCTGGAAACGTCGATCCCGACGCTGGGCGCGCAGACCGATATCGATGCGCTGATCGGGAGAATCGACGGCGATACGTCGTGCGTCGTCGTGCAATATCCCGACATCCTCGGCCGGATCGCCGATCTGACGCCGCTCGCCGATGCGTGCCACGCAAACAAGGCGCTGCTGATCGCGGTCGTCACCGAACCGGTGGCGCTGGGTGCGATCCGGTCGCCGGGCGAGATGGATGCGGACATCGTCGTCGGCGAAGGCCAGTCGCTCGGCGTAGGCCTGCAGTTCGGCGGACCCTATGTCGGCCTGTTCGGCTGCAAGGACAAATATGTCCGCCAGATGCCGGGCCGGCTGTGCGGCGAGACGGTGGATGCCGATGGCAAGCGCGGCTTCGTCCTGACGCTGTCGACGCGCGAACAGCATATCCGCCGCGAGAAGGCGACGTCCAACATCTGCACCAATTCCGGCCTGTGCGCGCTGGCCTTCTCGGTCCACATGACGTTGCTGGGCGAGAAAGGGCTGCGGCAACTCGCCGCGATCAACCATGCCGGCGCGGCGGCGGCGGCGGAGCGGCTGGCGCGAGTGCCGGGCGTCGAACTGGTGACCGACACGTTCTTCAACGAATTCACGCTCCGGCTCCCGCAAGAGGCGCGCCCCGTCGTCCGTACGCTGGCGGATCGCGGCATCCTGGCGGGCGTGTCGCTCGGCCGGCTGTATCCGGACGAGGCGGGTCTGGCGAACGGACTGGTCGTCGCGGTCACCGAAACCACCACCGCGGAAGACGTCGAGACGTTTGCCGCCGCGCTTCAGGAGGTATTGGCATGAGCATCAACCAGAGCGGCTGGCGGCCCGAGATGACGGCGTCGTCGGGGACGGCTGCGCCGACCTTCACCGGCAACAAGGCGCTGATGCTGGACGAAGCGCTGATCTTCGAGATCGGCTCGACCGAGACGACCGGCGTCGACTTTGCCGACGCGGTCGAACTCGGCGCGTCGAACCGGCTCGGCGGCCTGTTCCGCGAGGCGGCGATCGGCCTGCCCGGCCTGGCGGAGCCGGAGGCGGTGCGCCATTACACCCGCCTCAGCCGCCAGAATTACGCGATCGACCTCGGCCTGTTCCCGCTCGGGTCGTGCACGATGAAGCACAATCCGCGGCTGAACGAGAAGATGGCGCGGCTGCCCGGCTTCAGCGACGTCCATCCGCTCGCGCCCGTCGACACCGTGCAGGGCGCGCTGGAGGTCATCCACCAGCTCAGCCACTGGCTGGTGACGCTGACCGGCATGACCAGCGTCGCGATGAGCCCGAAGGCGGGCGCGCATGGCGAGCTCTGCGGCATCCTGGCGATCAGGGCGGCGCTGGAAAAGCGCGGCGAAGGGACGCGCAAGGTCATCCTGGTCCCCGAATCGGCGCACGGCACCAACCCCGCCACCGCCGCCTTCGCCGGCTTCAAGGTAGAGGATATCCCCGCCACCGCCGACGGCCGCGTCGACACCGCGGCGCTGATCGCGCGGCTGGGGCCGGACGTCGCCGGCGTGATGATCACCAACCCCAACACCTGCGGCCTGTTCGAGCGCGATCTCAGGACGATCAGCGATGCGGTGCATGCCGCGGGCGGCTACGTCTATTGCGACGGCGCGAACTTCAACGCGATCGTCGGCCGGGTGCGTCCTGGCGACCTCGGCGTCGATGCGATGCACATCAACCTGCACAAGACCTTCTCCACCCCGCATGGCGGCGGCGGACCCGGGTCGGGGCCGGTGGTGTTCTCGGACGCGCTCACCCCGTTCGCGCCGCTGCCCTTCGTCGAGAAGCAGGGTGATCAGTTCGTGCTGGTCGAGGAAGAGACGGCGGGCGAGCATCATGCCGGCAGCTTCGGCCGGATGGTCGCGTTCCACGGCCAGATGGGCATGTTCACGCGCGCCCTCACCTATATCCTCAGCCACGGCGCCGATGGCCTGCGTCAGGTCGCCGAGGATGCGGTGCTCAACGCCAATTACGTGCTGCGCTCGCTCGCAGACACGCTCGATGCGCCGTTCGCGGGATCGGGACCGTGCATGCACGAGGCGATCTTCTCGGATGCGAACCTCGCCGACGGCTTCTCGACGCTGGACGTCGCCAAGGGGCTGATCGACGAGGGGTTCCACCCCATGACGGTCTATTTTCCGCTCGTCGTGCACGGCGCGATGCTCGTCGAGCCGACCGAGACCGAATCGAAGGCGGCGCTGGACCAGTTCATCGGTGCGCTGCGGTCCGTGGCGGAACGGGCGAAGGCAGGCGATGCGTCCCTCAAGTCGGCACCGCATTTCGCCCCGCGCAGCCGGCTGGACGAAACGCTCGCCGCCCGCAAGCCGGTGCTGGTGTGGAAGGACGCGCCGCTCGCCGAGGCGGCGGAATAAACGAACCGCCATGGCCTGCGGGAAGCTTCGGCATCCCGCGGGGCGGCTTTCCCTCGACCGCCCGTCCGGCTAGCCTTCTTGGCAAAAGGGGATCGGCAGATGCAGGTACAGCAAGCGGGCGGGTGGATCAGTTATGCGATCCCGCTGGTCGTCATCGCGGTGGTGATGGCGGTCCGGTGGAAGCGGATGAGCCGGGTGCGGCCGCTGAAGCTCGAACGCTTGTGGGTGCTGCCGGCATTCTATGCGGTGGTGATCGGCTTTACCTTCTCGCGCTTTCCGCCGCAGGGTTGGGGCTGGGCGTTCTGCCTCGCCGCTTTGGCCTTGGGTGGCGCGCTCGGCTGGCAGCGCGGCAAGATGATGCGCATCACGCTCGATCCCGAAACGCACACGCTGGGGCAGACCTCGTCGCCGGCCGCGCTGCTGTTCATCGTGCTGCTGATCGTGGCGCGATCGGGTGCCAGGGGGGCGATGAGCTATGCGGGGCCGGTCGGGCTCGATCCGATGGCGATCACCGACGTGCTGATGGCGCTGGCATTGGGCTTGTTCACCGCACAGCGGCTCGAGATGTACTTGCGCGGCAAGCGCATGCTCGCTGCTGCCTAGGCGATCTCGCCCGCGCCGGCCGCCAGCGTATCCTGTCGGCGACGCACGGTTTCGCGCCAGACGATGACCAGGCCGCTGGCGATGATGACCGGCGCGCCGATCCACGTCGCGGCGGCGGGCAGCGTGTCGAACAGCAGCCAGCCGAGCAAGGTCGCCCACAGCAGACTGGAATAATCCATCGGCACCACCACCGACACCGGGCCGAGGCGCAGCGAATTGGTCATCGCGATCTGCGCGCACCCGCCGAGCGTGCCGACCGCGGCCAGTGCGGCCCAACCCATCGGCCCATGCGCCTGTGCGATCGGTACGTAGACCACGGACAGCGGCACCAGCGACAAGAGCGAGAACCAGAACACCGTCGTCAATGCCGCCTCGGTCTTGCCGATCTGGCGCAGCAGGATGGTGACGCAGGCGGTGCCGAACGCCCCCGCCAGCGCAAAGCCCGCGCCGCGCAGGGGAAAGTGGTCGCCGCCCGGTTGCGCGACGATCAGCACGCCGACGAAGCCGACGATCACCGCGCCCCAGCGCCACCAGCCGGTCGGTTCGCGCAACACCGCCGCGCCCAGAATCGTGGCGAAGATCGGCACGGTGAAACCGATCGTCGTCGCCTCCGCCAGCGGCAGCGCGACGATGCCGTTGAAGGTCATCGCCATGGCGCTGAGGCCGACGATCGCGCGGACGACATGCGCGGGAAGGCGCCGCGTCGCGACGGACGGCAGGCCGGGACCGCCCAGGATCACCGCGGACACCAGCAGCGCCGCACCGAACTGTCGAAAGAACAGGATCTCGACGACGCTGGCGCCGGCCTGTTCGGCAAGTTTGATCGCGGCGTTCATCAGAGCGAAGAACACCACCGACAGCAGGCGCAACGCGATGGCCGGTAGGATGCGGTCGGTCATCACGGGAGCGGTGGGTATCGGGGCAGGGGCGATCGGGCAGGGAGTCACGGCCCGGCCTTAGCGCGATCGGGCGAAGGGGGTGACGAATATTCGCGACACGGATAAAGCGCCAGGATGAAGCATGCACTCTCCGTCACGCGCGAAGCCGATTTCGCCGCCTGGTATCAGTCCGTCATCGCCGAGGCCGACCTCGCCGAGGAATCCGGCGTGCGCGGCTGCATGGTCATCCGGCCATGGGGCTATGGCATCTGGGAGCGTATCCAGCGTCTGCTCGACGACCGGATCAAGGCGACGGGGCATGAAAATTGCTATTTCCCGCTGTTCATCCCGCTGTCCTATTTCGAAAAGGAGGCGGAGCACGTCGAAGGGTTCGCCAAGGAGATGGCGGTCGTCACGCACCACCGGCTGGTGAGCGACGGCAAGGGCGGGCTGATGCCCGATCCCGCCGCGAAGCTGGAGGAGCCGCTGGTCGTGCGCCCGACGTCGGAAACCGTGATCGGCACCGCGTTCGCGCGCTGGGTCCAGTCGTGGCGCGACCTGCCGGTGCTCATCAACCAATGGGCCAACGTGGTGCGGTGGGAGATGCGGACGCGGATGTTCCTGCGGACCAGCGAATTCCTGTGGCAGGAGGGGCATACCGCCCACGCCACCGCCGACGAGGCGCGCGAGGAAACGCTGAAGATGCTCGAGGTGTACCGCTCGTTCGCCGAGGATTGCCTGGCGCTGCCGGTGGTCGCGGGCGAAAAGCCGGAGAACGAGCGCTTCCCCGGCGCGGTCGCGACGTACAGCATCGAGGCGATGATGCAGGACGGCAAGGCGCTGCAGGCCGGGACCAGCCATTTCCTCGGTACCAATTTCGCGCGGGCGCAGAACATCAAATTCCAGAATGCCGGCGGCGAACTGGAACTGGCCAATACCACCAGCTGGGGCGTCAGCACGCGGATGGTCGGCGGCGTCATCATGGTGCATGGTGACGACGACGGCCTGCGCGTGCCGCCGCGCATCGCGCCGTGGCAGATCGTGATCGTGCCGATGCTGCGCGACACGCCCGAGGACGAGGCGCTGGTCGCCTACGCGAAAACCATTCAGTCGAACCTCGCCGGCCTGTCCGCGCTGGGCGAGCCGGTGCGTGCGCTGCTCGACCTCAAGCCCGCCAAGGCGGCGACCAAGCGCTGGGGCTGGGTGAAGAAGGGCGCGCCGATCATCGTCGAGATCGGCGGCCGCGACATGGCGGGCGGCAACGTGTCGGTGATCCGCCGCGACCGGCTGTACCGCGAGGACGGCAAGCTCGACTCGCAGGTCATACCACGCGGCGATTTCGAGGCGGATGCGCCGGAATTGCTGCACGCGATCCAGACCGCTTTGCACGCGCAGGCGCGCGAGCGGCTGACGGCGAACATCGTGCCCGCCGCGGATTGGGTCGCGGTCGAGGCGCATTTCGCCGAGGGCGTGAAGAACCCCGGCTGGGTCGAGGTATCGTGGTCGAAGCCGACGGGCGCCGCGCTCGATGCGGTGGTCGAACGGTTGAAGGCGCTCAAACTGACGATCCGCAATGCGCCGTCGGATGCCGGTGCCGCGGAGGGCGCGTGCGTATTCACCGGCGACGCGTCGGTGGAGCGGGTACTGCTGGCGCGAGCCTATTGACGGGGGCTGGATGTCGCCCGTCGAGGGAAGGGGCGGCGGGAGCGGCCGGTAGGACGTCGTAGGTCTCCTGTCACGTCATCCAAGGCGCGCCCCTCCCGCATCCTCAAAGGCGGCGCAGCGCCCCCCCTCACGTCATACAGGGCGTCGTAGCGTCGCCCTCTCACGTCGCCTAAAGCGTCGCAGCGTCACCCCACCCACGTCACCGAAGGCCTCCTTGCCTCCCCCCCCCACACACGTCATCCCCGCGAAGGCGGGGATCCATACACGCTATCGTCGCGGCTCAAGCCATACCTGCGCGTCTGGATCCCCGCCTCCGCGGGGATGACGGCTGTGGTCGGGATGCCGGTTGTAATTGAAAGTCCAGTTATGCTTTGCGATGCCGGTTATGGCGGGATGCAGGTTGTGCCTGTCCTGCCCGTCCACCGCGCGCCAACGCCATCCCGCCGTCAAACGCCATCCCCCCAGCCATCGTCATCCCGGCGAACGCCGGGACCCATGGCCACGGCGTCGTCGGCCGTCGCGCGAAACCGCCAGCCCCTGCAACCAGGTCCCGCCACCCGCCGCGATGGCAGAGCAACGCATCGCGCACGTCAGCGCAACCCACGACGCCCCCTTTACGATCCGCACCGCCAGACGGTCAGTCGCGCGCATCCTCATACCGCCGCCCGACATGCGCCTCGCCGCGCGTTTGCGCCAGCAATGCCTGCCGGTGCCGCTCGGCATAGCGGGCGCGATCCTCGTCGCCGCGCGATGTCGCGCAGCGGGGGCAGCGCACGCCCTCCTCGTACAACGGTGAGTTGCGGTCCGCCGGCGACACCGGCATCCGGCACGCCCGGCACAGGCCGTGCGTTCCCTGTGCAAGGCCGTGGCCCACGGCGACCCGTTCGTCGAAGACGAAGCATTCGCCGGCCCATGTGCTGTCCTCGGCCGGCACCTCCTCCAGATATTTGAGGATGCCGCCTTTGAGGTGGAAGACGTCCGCCACCCCTTCGGCCTTCAGGAACGCCGTCGCCTTTTCGCAGCGGATGCCGCCGGTGCAGAACATCGCGACCTGCGCCTTGCCCGACAGCAGATCGTCGCGATGGTCGCGAAACCACGCCGGAAATTCGCGGAATGTCCGGGTTTCGGGATCGACCGCACCCGCAAACGTGCCGATCGCGACCTCGTAATCGTTGCGGGTATCGATCAGTACCGTCCGCGGATCGGCGATCAGTGCGTTCCAGTCCTGCGGTTCGACGTAGTGGCCGGCGTCGAGCGGATCGATCGCCGGTTCGCCCATCGTCACGATCTCGGCCTTCACCCGCACCTTGGTCCGGTGGAACGGCATCGCGTCGGCCTGCGAGTCCTTGACGTCCAGCGTCGCGCAGCCCGGCAGCCCGCGGATATGGCTCAGCACCGCCTCCACCCCGGCGTGCGGCCCCGCGATCGTGCCGTTGATCCCCTCGCGCGCCAGCAGCAACGTGCCGCGCACGCCAGCCGCCTCGCACGCCTGCAACAGCGGTTCGCGAAGGCCGGCGGGGTCGTCGAACGGGGTGAAGCGGTACAGCGCACTAACGCGGGTCATCGCGCGGCCATAGCCGCAGCCACGCGTCCACGCAAAGTTCGCACATGACGCATGGCCGCGCAGTCCCTATCTCTGCCGCGTGTCAAAAAAACCAAGAACCGGCCTGCCGACGCAGGCGCAGATCCTCGACTTCATCGAACACTCCGATGTCCCTGCCGGCAAGCGCGAGATCGCCAAGGCGTTCGGTCTGACCGCGCAGGAAAAGATCGGGCTGAAGGCGTTGCTGAAGGACATGGCGGACGAGGGGCTGATCGACTCCGCGCCCGGCCGCGCCTTTCACAAGATGGGCGGCCTGCCCAGGGTGACGGTGCTGCGCATCGCCGATGTCGACGATGGCGGCAACGTCTGGGCGGTGCCTGAGCGGTGGGAAGCCGAGACGCCGCCGCCGCGCCTGCGGGTGCGCGAGCGCAAGCGCGGTGCGCTGGGTATCGGCGAACGCATCCTGGCGCGCACCGAAGAGGCCGGCGCCGGCTGGGTCGCGCATCCCATGAAGGTGCTCGCCAAGGCGTCCGAACAGGTGCTGGGTGTGCTGCGCCGCGATGGCGACCGCTTCTGGCTGACCGGGGTCGAGAAGAAGGACCGGCGCGAATTCCCGGTGTCGGACATCGGCGACGCCGAAGCGGGCGATCTGGTGATGACCGAGATGACCGGACGGCCGCCGCGTATCTCCGTGCGGGTGGTGCAGCGGCTGGGCGATCCGTTCGCGCCGCGCAGCTTTTCGCTGATCGCTATTCACAAGCTCGGTATCCGCGACGTCTTCAGCGGCGAGGCGCTGGACGAGGCGGAGCGGGTGTCGCGCCTGCCCCTTGGCGACGATCGCGAGGATCTGACGCATCTGCCCATCGTCGCGATCGATCCCGTCGATGCGCGCGATCATGACGATGCCGTTTGGGCGGCGCCTGACGACGATCCGGGTAACGCGGGGGGTGGCAGGCGGTGGTCGCGATCGCCGATGTCAGCTTCTACGTCCGTCCGGGTTCGGAGATCGACCGCGAGGCGCGGCGTCGCGGCAATTCGGTGTATTTCCCGGATCGCGTCGTGCCGATGCTGCCGGAGGTGCTGTCGGCGGAGGTCTGTTCGCTGAAGGAGGGCGAGGATCGCGCGGCGCTGGCTTGCCATTTGCGCATCGGCAAGTCGGGCAAGCTGGAAAGCTGGCGTTTTTCGCGCGCGCGGGTGCGGATCGCGGCGAACCTCGCATATGAGGATGCGCAGGCGATGATCGATGCCGATGCGGGCCCGATGATCGCGGTGCTGAGGCCGCTCTGGGACTGCTGGCGCGCGCTCGCCAGCGCGCGCGACGCGCGCGAACCGCTCGACCTCGACCTCCCCGAACGGCGCGTGGTGCTCGACGAGATGGGCCGGATCATGTCGATCGCGCCGCGCGAACGGCTGGATGCTCACCGCTTGATCGAGGATTACATGATCGCCGCCAACGTCGCCGCGGCAAAGGCGCTGGAGGGAAAGAAGGCGCCGGTGATGTACCGCGTGCACGAACCGCCGAGCCGCGAAAAGCTGGTGGCGCTGAAGGATTACCTGGAAACCTTCGATGTGCCGTTCGCACTCGGGCAGGTGATCCGCCCGGCAACCTTCAACCATGTCCTGACCCGCGTCGGCGATGCCGAGTTTCGGCCGCAGGTGATGGAGCAGGTGCTGCGCACGCAGACGCAGGCCTATTACGCGCCGGCCAATCAGGGGCATTTCGGTTTGTCGCTGGGGTCATATGCGCATTTCACCTCACCGATCCGACGGTACGCCGACCTCGTCGTCCACCGTTCGCTGGTGGCGGCCTACACGCTGGGGCCGGGCGAACTGACGAAGGCGGATGCCGAGGCCATGGAACAGATCGGCACGACGATCAGTGGCCTTGAGCGCCGCGCGATGGAGGCGGAGCGCGATACGATCGATCGCTACGTTGCGGCATTCCTGTCGGAGAAGGTTGGGGAAACCGTCTCGGCGCGGATCACCGGCGTGCAGAATTACGGCTTCTTCGCCACGGTCGAGGGGATCGGCGGCGACGGGTTGATGCCGGTTCGGGATCTCGGCGGTGAATATTTCCGGTTCGACGAAGCGGCGCGCAAACTGATCGGCGAACAGACCGGCGAGGAATATACGCTCGGCCAACGGATCGACCTGCGGTTGGCAGAGGCGAATCCGGTGTCGGGAGCGCTCCGGTTCGAACTGCCGGAGGGCAAAGGCGCGGCGCCAGGGCCACGGCATGTCGGGTCCGGACGGAAGGATCGCGTCATCAAGCATCGCGGTCGGCCGCACAACATCCGTCATCAGGGCAAAAGGCGTTGAGCCGATTGGTTCGCGAACACGCGCGCGGTACGGTCCGCGACCGCTATCTGGTGAAGGGCAGCATCGCGCCACGTTTCGTCGAAGCGCGGGCGGTGACGGCGGACGATGCGATCCCCTTCGCACCGGCCGATGCACGCGAGGCGAGGGCGTTCGCATCGATGATCGCCGATGGATCGATCCGGATGCCGGCCAAGGGGCGGTTTTATTTCGATATGGACGCCTATGAAGCCGCGGCCGCAGCACGGCGCGCAAAGAGCGTGCCGGTAATGCTGATCGTGGCGTTGTTGGTGGCTGTGGTCGCCGTGTTGTTCTACCGGATATGACCATATCCTGTGCATGGCGGCGGATCTGGCGTGGTGGAATGCCGATCAGGCCGCACGGCCGCTGAAGTTCGTCAGCCGGCCGTGAAGGTCAGCCCGGCCTTGTCCTGCAACCGGTCGCGCAATCCTGTTCCCAGCAGCGCGCCCGGCGTCCAAATGCCACCGGCGCCCTCCGTCTCGAGCAGGCAGCGCGCCGTTTCGGCGATCATCTTGCTGGTCGATCCGTAGCCCGGGTCCCGATCGCCGGTCACGACCGCGTCGAATCGCGCGCCATCCGGCATCAGCCCGACGAACAGCAGGTCATAATGCCCGCTGTCCCGCTCTTCCTTGCTGGGACCCTCGCCAGGTTTCGGCCCCTTGTCGCTCGCCAGCGGATTGAGCTTGGCGATCGCTTCCGCCGCGGCCTTGCCCATCTCGCCGAGGCCCGCGACCATCATTTCGTCATAGACGAAATCCTTGCCGTATCGATGGTCGAGCAGGAAGTTGGTGCGATGCACGTTCTTGGTGTTGATGGCCGCCATGATGAACGGCGCCACCCACGTGTTCAACGTCGCGTCGAATTCCGGGATCAGCCCCGTGGGCTGGTGTGGACCGCTGAACCCTGGCGTCAGCGCGAACGGGCTGGCAAGCAAACCGAGAATCGACGGATCGCGCGCCGCGGCGGCCAGCGTCGCCTTCAGGCTGGCCGCGGTGCCGCCTGAAAAGCCCCCCTTCATCGCACGCACGCGGCCCTTTACGCGCGGAGCAGGGTGTCCGTATTTGGCGCGGGCGCATTCCTGCAAGGTCAGCACGCCGAGATCGAACGGGATCGAATCGAAACCGCAGGAGAAGACGATGCGCGCGCCGCTCGCCTGTGCGGCGGTGTGGTGCGCGTCGATCATGTGTCGCATCCACGCCGGCTCACCGCACAGGTCGACATAGGCGGTGCCGGCCGCGACGCAGGCGGCGATCAACGGCTCGCCGTACAGTTGATAGGGACCCACGGTGGTGACGACGACCTGCGTCGAAGCCGCCATCGCATTCAGGCTGGCGGGATCGTCGGCATCGGCCACGATGAGCGGCGTATCGGCCGGCGCGCCGATCAGGTCGCGGACCTCCTCCAGCTTGGCGCGGCTGCGGCCAGCCATCGCCCAACGGGCGACGCCTTGCTGGGTCAGATATTCGGCGACGAGGCGCCCGGTGAAGCCGGTCGCGCCATAGACGACGATGTCGAAGTCGCGCATTGCTCTCTCCCTTGCTTTACGCGAACGTCATGCGCCTTGCGGCAAGGGGGATCAAGGGGCGCATACCTGGGTGAGCCTAGGCTGCCTCGCTGAATTGCAGGCTCGCCAGCCGCGCATACAGGCCGCGATGGTCGATCAGGCTGGCGTGCGTGCCTTCCTCGACGATCCGGCCCTGGTCCATCACGATGATCCGCCCGGCCGCACGCACGGTCGCCAGCCGATGGGCGATGACCAGCGTCGTGCGGTTCTGCATCAGCCGTTCCAGCGCCTGCTGCACCAGTCGTTCGCTCTCCGCATCCAGCGCGCTGGTCGCCTCGTCCAGCAACAGGATCGGCGCATCGCGCAGCAGCGCCCGCGCGATCGTCACCCGCTGGCGTTGACCGCCGGACAGCCGTGCGCCGCCTTCGCCCAGATTGGTGTCCAGTCCGTCGGGCAGCGCGCGCAGGAAGTCGGCAGCGTTGGCGGCCTCTGCCGCCGCCCACAATTCCTCGTCGCTCGCCTGCCAATGACCATAGCGGAGATTGTCGCGGGCGGAGGCGCCGAAGATTACCGTATCTTGGGGAACCATCGCGATCTGCGCGCGCACCGCAGCGGGATCCGCCTCACGCAGGTCGACGCCGTCGAGCAGCACGCGGCCATCGGCAGGATCGTAAAAGCGTTCGGCAAGCTGGAACAGCGTCGACTTGCCCGCCCCGGATGGCCCGACCACCGCCACGGTCTCGCCGGTGCGTACCGCCAGCGAGAAGCCGTCGAGCGCCGCTACCTCTGGTCGGGTCGGATAGTGGAAGCGGACGTGGTCGAACGTCAATGCGCCGCTCACCGGCACCGGCAACGGGATAGGCGCGGCGGGGCGCGTGATCTCGGGCTGTTCGGCGAGCAGTTCGGCAAGGCGGCTGGCGGCACCGGCCCCGCGCAGCAGATCGCCGTAGACCTCGGTCAACGCGCCGAACGCCCCCGCCACGATACCACCGGTCAACACGAATGCGGCAATCGCGCCGCCGGTGATCCGGCCGGCGGCGACGTCGGTCGCACCCTCCCACAACACCAGCGTGATCGATCCGAATATCAGGAAGATCATGATTGCGGTCATGAACGCCCGCAGGGCGATGCGCGTCTTGGCAGCGGCGAACGTGGCATCGACGGCGGCGTGGAAGCGCTGGGCTTCGCGGGGTTCCTGGCCGAACGCCTGCACGATCTTCATCGCACCCAGCGTCTCTGTAATGAGGGATCCGACGTCGGCGACCCGATCCTGAGAGGTGCGCGACAGGTTGCGGATGCGACGACCGAGGATGGTGACCGGCAGGATGATGAGCGGAATGCCGAGCAGCAGCATACCGGCCAGTTTCGGCGACAGCGCGAACAGATAGATCATGCCGCCGACGCCGGTGAACGTGTTGCGCAGCGCGATGCTGACGGTGCTGCCGACGACACTCTCGATCAGCGCGGTATCCGAAGTCAGGCGCGATGCGATCTCGGATGGGCGGTTCTCTTCGAAGAACCGCGGGGTCAGGCCGAGCAGGTGTCCCTGCACCTTCGTACGGATGTCGGCGACGACACGTTCGCCGAGCCATGAGACGAAATAGAAACGGATCGCGGTCGCGACCGCGAGCACGGCGACGATCATCAGCAGATAATGGAACGACGACGCCACCGTGTCGCCACCGCCCGGCGCAAAACCGCGGTCGATGACCCGCTTGAAACCGTACGGGATACCGATCGTCGCGGCCGATGTGGTCGCGAGCGCGGCGAGCGCGATGGCGAGGTGCCGCGGGTAGGCGAGCACACGCTCCACCACGAGGCGAAGGTCGCCGAGGCGACGATTGCTGGGAACGGGAGGTTTGGCCATCGCCGTGTGCCTAGCAGTCGGGGGAGGGCGGCTCAACGGCCGGCGACGTCGCCATGTGGGTCCGGTCGGACGTCTCGGGCGTTCAGTCCGATTGGACCCGAACGTGTTTTGCGTTACGACCCTTGCAACCTGTCTTATGTAAAGATGCCAATCATGCTCTACGACGCTTACGAAATGCAGCGTTCCATGCTCGCCGGCGCGAGCGCGATGGCCACGTTCGGGGCCGACTGGATGCGCAATCCCGCCAATCCCTGGTCCTATGTCGGCGGAGGCCAGCTGGTCAGTTCCGCGCTGGAGGTGTTCGCGCACGCATCTGCGACGCGCGGCAAGCCGGCCTTCGGTCTCACCCATACGACGATCGACGGGCGAGAGGTGGCGGTGACCGAGGAAATCGTTCTCCAGAAGCCGTTCGGCCAATTGAAGCGTTTCCGCCGCGAGGGCATCGAGGGCAGTCCCAAGCTGTTGATCGTCGCGCCGATGTCCGGGCATTTCGCCACGCTGCTGCGTGGCACCGTCGAACGGATGCTGCCGAGCGCCGAGGTGTACATCACCGACTGGCGCGATGCGAAGCTGGTGCCGCTGAGCGATGGTCGCTTCGACCTGGACGATTATATCGATTATCTCATCGAGTTCATGGAGGCGATCGGGCCGGGTGCGCACATGCTGGCGGTGTGCCAACCGTCGGTACCCTGCTATGCGGCGACCGCGCTGATGAGCGCCGACCAGAATCCCTGCCGGCCGCGCACGCTGACGATGATGGGCGGGCCGGTCGATACGCGCGAGGCGCCGACCGCGGTGAACACGCTGGCGACAGAGCGGCCGCATGCATGGTTCGAGCAGAACGTCGTCGTGACGGTACCGATGATGTATCCGGGCGCCGGACGAAAGGTTTATCCCGGGTTCCTGCAACTCGCCGGTTTCATGTCGATGAACCTCGGCAACCACATGGTTTCGCACTGGGAAATGTTCAAACATCTGGTTCAGGGAGACGGCGAAAGCGCCGATGCCACCAAGGGATTCTACGAGGAATATCGCTCGGTCTGCGACATGACCGCGGAATTCTATTTGCAGACCGTGGATCTGGTGTTCCAGACGCATGCCTTGCCCAAGGGCGAGATGATGCATCGCGGCCGGCGTGTCGATCCGGGTGCCATCACCGATGTCGCCGTGCTGGCGATCGAGGGGGAGCGCGATGATATTTCGGGGCTGGGGCAAACCAGGGCGGCGTTGACGCTGGCCACCAACCTCCCCACGGACAAAAAGCGGTACCTAATGGCGGAGGGTGCCGGTCACTACGGCATCTTCAACGGGTCGAAATGGCGCAATCATGTTGCGCCGGTGGTCGAGGAATGGATGGCGGCGAACGCCTGACGCAAAAAGAGCGGCCCCTTACGGAGTCGCTCTTGGGTGATGACCGAAGGGGAGACATCGACCTCCCCTCCTCCGTATCATGCGACGGAGTCGACCACCGCGTGGCTGCTTGATTCGTCACCACGGATCGTGCCGCCGAACAGCATCTTCACGCGTCCCGAGATCGAAATGTCGGTTTCCCACAGTTCCGCGCTGTCGATGTCGAAGCGCAACAGCGTGACATTGGGGTCATCCTTGCCGTTCGGGAACCAGGCGTCGACCTGGTTATTCCAGAGTTTGTCGATCTGGCCGCGGTCGTTGTCCTGGCTTACGGTGCCGGCGAGGCAGGCGAAGAAATCATGCCCCTTGCCGACGAATTGCGCCATCGCATCGCCACCGCCGGCGATCCTGTTGTCCTTGCCGGCGAAGAAGAACAGCGTGTTCGGCTGATCGTCATCGATCTGCGCGGTCATCGGCTCGGCGTGCTCGCCATCGACCAAACCGATCATCACGAACGGGCTGTCCTTCAGCTTCTCAAGGAATTTGGCGGCAATTTCCTGTGGGCTGTCGTGGTCGGCCATGGATCGTCTCCTGTGCTGGGGTCGGCGGGAGAACGAGCGCGATGAGGGTTGGTTGCGCGGTGGCGCCGTATCGGCGCTGACGGACGCGACTGGAGTATTGCCGGCGCATATTGAGGCGCGCCAATGACGGTGTGATCGACATGTGTGGCTTCTTCGGCGTCATCACCGGCCTCGCGGCCCAAACTGTACCCGCGATCGATGGATACAGTCGTCAAGCACACAGGAAGGACTTGGGTAGCACCCCTGGCATCAAACGATCTGGGTCCTGACCGTGGCAGCGGTCAGGACCCAGACGAGTACGATACCGATAACCGATCCGGCTCTATGCGGTTCGGAGCAACGAATTGACTTACAGCACTTCGAACAGGCCGGCCGCGCCCATTCCGCCGCCGACGCACATAGTCACCACGACATACTTCGCCCCGCGACGCTTGCCCTCGATCAGCGCGTGACCGGTCATGCGCGCGCCCGACATGCCGTAGGGGTGGCCGATCGAGATGGCGCCGCCGTTGACGTTGAGCAGGTCGTCCGGGATGCCGAGCGTGTCGCGGCAATACAGGACCTGTACCGCAAAGGCCTCGTTCAGCTCCCACAGGCCGATATCGCTCATCTTCAGGCCGTTCTTCTCGAGCAATTTGGGAATCGCGAAAACCGGCCCGATGCCCATCTCGTCGGGCTTGGTGCCCGCCACCGCCATGCCGACGTAGCGGCCGAGCGGGGTCAGGCCGCGCGCCGAAGCGACGCTTTCCTCCATCAGCACCGATGCCGAGGCGCCGTCCGACAGCTGGCTGGCGTTGCCCGCGGTGATGACCCCATCCGGGCCGACCACCGGCTGGAGAGCCTGCAGTCCTTCCAACGTGGTGTCGGCACGATTGCCCTCGTCCTTCGACAGGGTGATATCCTTGGTGCTGACTTCCTTGGTTGCCTTGTCGACGACGTTCATGGTCGCCGGCATCGCCACGATCTCGTCATCGAATTTGCCTGCGGCCTGTGCCGCGGCGGTGCGCTGCTGGGACTGCAAGCCGTAAGCGTCCTGCACCTCGCGGCTGATGCCGTAGCGCTTGGCGACGGTCTCGGCAGTCTGGAGCATCGGCATGTAGATGTCGCCGTGCATGGCGATCAGCTGCTGATCGGCGGCGACCCGCATCTGCGGGGTCTGCACCATGCTGATGCTCTCCACGCCGCCACCGATCGCGATGTCCATGCCGTCGACGATGATCTGCTTGGCCGCAGTGGCGATCGCCATCAGGCCGCTGGCACACTGGCGATCCAGCGACATGCCCGACACACTGATCGGCAGGCCGCCGCGCAACGCCGCCTGGCGCGCGATGTTGCCGGCCTGATGCCCCTGCTGAAGCGCCGCGCCGAACACCACGTCCTCGACCTCTGCACCGTCGATTCCGGCGCGCTTGACCGCATGCTCGATGGCATGGCCGGCGAGTGCCTGCGGCGTCGTGTTGTTGAAGGCCCCGCGATAGGCGCGACCGATGGGGGTACGGGCGGTGGAGACGATGACGGCGGAACGCATGACGGTTTCTCTCGACTGATGGAGGGATGGTTAGACGAAGATCTGGCTGATCCATTCGGCGACCAGCGCCGGCTTTTCGGATCCTTCGATCTCGACGGTGAAGGCATTGGTCTGCTGGAACTGGCCGGGACGTT